>JASFTL010000041.1:0-13879 GCA_050053555.1 Desulfobacterales bacterium | reverse complement strand
AGACTCGGCAGAGAAAAAGGTAAAAAAGAAAGCCATTGCCAAGAAAAAAGCAAAAAAGGCAGGGAAAGGCAAGAAAAAGAAATAGCTGGAATACGGCGGGTAAAAAACGATCGCCCTCTTTCACGTGACCTGTTAAGGGAGATTACCAGGCCGCACGAGATTTAAGGGCAAACCGGTCCATTCGGCTGGAATGCCCTATTTTATTGATTCAGGGAATTTGGCTGGTGTCTGGTTACCAAGGTTGATGACTTCAACCGCGACTTTTGAAAACGCTTTATACCCGTACATTGAGGCTTCGATTCGCATATAAAGAATGCATCTGCATTTTTAGGAGAATTGAAAATGGCTAAAAAAAAGGACAAAAACACCCTGCTGGTGGCGGTAGATTTTACCCCATTTTCGGAAAAGGCCCTGATTTTTGCCAGTGAACTGGCAGAAACACTACAGGCCCAACTTTTGGTCCTCCATGTTATCCACGACCCCGCAGAGGCACCTGGCTTTTATGCGCAAAAAGGAAAAAAGAAAAAATTTCTCCAATCCATGGAAGAAACCGCATACGAAATGATGGAGAAATTTCTAAAAAAAATGCGCAAAGCCTACCCGGATCAGATGCCTATTAAAAAAGCCATACCCCTTTTAGTGGTTGGTACACCGGTAACGCGGATTCTGGAAATCGCGGAAAAGGAACAGGCCAGCATGATTATCGTCGGCAGTCATGGACGTACCGGGTTATCCCATTTGCTAGTGGGTTCAAAAGCCGAACGGGTTGTGCAATTATCACCCATCCCGGTAACGGTTGTTAAAGGCTCAGCCCAAAAGTAAAAGATGATTTCTCTCTATTATAAGGAGATGACAAATGAAACTGATGCGTTCCCGGAAGGCATTCGAGCTGGTGTTTGTCGGTGTATGTACGTTTTTGCTGTTTGCACCTGCCTCTGCCAATGCAGCAGACACTTCAGCTACAGATGACATCAATTGGTTTTTCCTTGGAATCGGATTGCTCGGAGGACTGTCCCTGTTTCTTTATGGGATGGAGCGAATGAGCGACGCGCTGAAGAATGTGGCTGGTGAAAAAATGAAGGATATCCTCGGAATGCTTTCCAACAACCGTATAATGGGAATGATTACCGGCGCGATCGTGACAGCCGTTATTCAGTCCAGTTCGGTGACCACCGTTATGCTGGTCGGTTTTGTAACCGCTAATCTGATGTCACTTTCGCAAACCATTGGCGTCATTATGGGATCAAATATCGGCACTACCATCACGGCCCAGATTGTGGCATTTAAAGTAACCAAATATGCCTTGCTGCTGATGGCGGTCGGTTTTGGAATGCTTTTTTCCTCCAAAAAAGAAAAAATCCAGCAATACGGATATATGATCATGGGCCTGGGAATGATCTTTTTCGGCATGGGTGTCATGAGCGATGCCATGCACCCGTTAAGAACCTACCAACCCTTTCTTTATCTGATGGCCCAGATGTCCAATCCGGTATGGGGCATTTTAGTCGCCGCTCTTTTTACCGCCTTGATTCAATCCAGTTCTGCAACCACGGGGGTAATCATCGTGCTGGCCATGCAGGGGTTGATCACCCTGCAGGCGGGGATCGCCTTGTCGTTTGGCGCCAATATCGGAACGTGTGTGACCGCCCTTTTAGCCTCAATCGGCAAACCACGCGAAGCGCTGCGTGTCTCTATCGTCCACGTATTATTCAATGTAATCGGCGTCTTAATTTTTTTGCCTTTTATCGCGCCATTTGCAAAGTTCGTGATAACCATATCCCCTTCCCCGGCAGAAGGCCTGAGCGGACTGCAAGCTGCGGCGGCGGTGCTGCCGCGCCAGGTCGCGAACGCCCACACCTGTTTTAATATTTCCTGCGCGCTGCTTTTTCTTCCGCTCGTCTCCCAAATGGCACGTTTTGTCTACTGGTTGGTTCCGGACAAACCGCTGCCGGAGATTGAAGAAATTCAGCCCAAATATTTGAGCGAAATCCTGTTTGATACCCCCAGTCTGGCGCTGGATGCCGCCCGGCGTGAAATCAAGCGCATGGGAAAGCGGGTGGATCTGATGAATACGGCCATGATGCCGGCCGTATTGACCGGGAACAAGGAATCGCTAATGGCCGTGAGAAAGATGGATGAAGAGGTCGATATCCTCTACAAACATATTGTTAATTATCTGGCAGAAGTCAGCAAGCTAAAGCTGACCGAATACCAAACCCAAAAGATGATAAAACTCATGGGCGCTGTCAATGATCTCGAGCACATGGGCGATGTGATCGAAGTCAATTTGATGGACCTGGGAGAGCAACGGCTCAAGAAGGGGTTCAACATAAGCGAGGCGACCCAAAAAGTGATTAGCACCATTCACGCTGTAGTTTCAGATGCGCTCAAAGCAGCCGTACGGGCAGTGGTTGAAGAAGATACCGATTATGCCAACCGTGTCATCTCCATGAAGAAGGATTTGAACCAGATGGTCGAAAAGGCTGAGTTGCATCAGGCCCGCCGGCTTGTTTCCGAAGATTCAGGAAAATTCGAGGCCTACAGTGTGGAAGTCGACATTATTGAAAAGCTCAAACGCATTTTTTATTATGCCAGACGAATGGCAAAGACAGTCGCTGCATCAGAAGTAGCCGAAGAGGTGCTTGCGGAGGCGGCGTAAAATGACGTGCCTGTTGCGCGACATTTCGAACATTGGACGAAGATAAGAGGATTGGACCCTTTCGATACAAAATTGAAAAGAGGTCTTACGTTCTGGGCAGGATCAACGGATTATCAATCTCCATCAGGTAACACCTTTTATATCTTCAATAGAGAGGATTCCAACCAGCTTATCATTCTCCAGCACCGGCATATGGCGGAAGTGATGCTTGGTCATCAAAGATAGACATTTTCTCAATTTCTTATCCGGGCTGGTATGAATGACCTCTGAGGTCATTATCTCCCGAACCAGGGTTTCTTTGGAGCTTTTGCCCTTGAGGATGATCTTGCGGGCGTAATCCCGCTCGGATAGAATCCCCACCATCTTTTTGTCTTCAAGAACCACAAGTGCGCCGATCTCTTTTTCGGCCATCAGCTTCAAGGCATCATAAACCGATGCATCCGGCGAAACCGAATACACATCGTGCCCTTTTTTGTCGAGCAATTTTTTAACCCGCATCGTAATTTTCCCCTGCTGATAGTAGTTTTCAAAAGGCGTTCTGGAGTTCAAGCGTCTTTTCTACATCCACTTGCACCGCAATTTCTTTCTATGGGGCATGATTATGCAAAGCGATGAGTAGAAAAAATCGAAACCGGTCTCTAATGTTCTTTTGAATTAGCGGATCAGACTGAAGACAGCCCTGGGGTAATTCAATTTCCTTTTTCTAAACTATCCGTAATTGCCAGGAAAATATCCGTATCCCGAATAATGCCTACCGCTTTATCCCCGTCATATACGGGCAAAATGCTTATTTTATTTTGAACAATACTTCTCAGTCCTTCCTCCACGCTGGCAGAAACATCAATTGCCCCCTTGACCTTAAGCATAATATCCTTGATCATTATTTTTTTGCCCAGTCCGCCAATTTGCGGGAAATAATTCTTGAGAAAACTTTTAAAGTCCAAAATTCCCAACAACTTCTGATTTTTATCCGTGACCAGAACGGCGCGGGGACCGGCTACGGTGCGCATACCGCCATCCAATTCAAAAAATGATTTTCTTAATGAAAGAGCCGCTTCCCTCAAAGTGGCATCCGGGTTAATCGTTGCGTAATTTTTGATCGGAATCATTCTCTCTTTGATTGTCTGTTTTAATGACATGGCGCTTCCCCCTCTCCATCATAAGGATGGTTGACCGATGAATTTTGGGTTATGGGTGACTCGCCCGGATCAGATATTCAGTTGAGAAAGAAGGATCGTTTGTTTTTTACGAAAACATTAAAGAATTATCAGAAGATTTTATCCAGCCGAGTCGTAAGGAATATCATCTACTATCCGGGCAATTCAGTGGGTTTTAACAAGTGTTTTTCAAGGAATCTGATTTCCCTAATACCCGATATCACAATTTCAGGATCGGTCTGCAGTTCTTTTTTGGGAATTTTATCTTCATAATCGATTTTAGACAACATATGCTTGATGCAGTTGAGTCGGGCCAATTTCTTATTGTCGGATCGAATGATGGTCCAGGGCGAAAGCGTTCGGTTGGTTTCGTTGAGCATCTGAAACTTTCTGACGGTATAATCATCCCACAGATCTTGAGCCATTCTGTCAACCGGAGAGATTTTATACTGTTTTAATGGATCGGTCTCGCGCGAGTCAAATCGACGCAGCTGTTCATCTTTAGAAACCGAGAAGAAAAACTTGAATAAAATAATGCCATCCTTAACCAGCATCTCTTCGAGCATGGGAACGTCTTTTAAAAAGCGTTTGTTTTGCTCGTCGGTGCAAAAGCCCATTACGGGTTCAACCATGGCGCGATTATACCAACTGCGGTCGAAAAGGACAATCTCTCCGGCTGCCGGCAGGTGTTGAATATAGCGTTGAAAATACCACTGGGTGCGTTCCGTGTCGTCGGGTGCTTGAAGAGCCACAACTCGCATGCCCCGAGGATTCAGATGTTCTGTAACCCGTTTGATGGTACCGCCTTTTCCGGCAGCATCCCGCCCTTCAAATAAGGCCACGATACGCAAGCCCTCACTTTTGACCTGCTTTTGCATCTTCAACAGTTCAATCTGCAGCTTGTGCAGTTCCTCTTCGTAGTCGAGGGTAAATTTTTTAACCCAAACGGCCTGGCGGCTTTTCTTTTTTGGCTTATCCTTATTTTTAAAAGCGGTATGCTCGATTAATTTTTTCTTCAGCTTTTTGGGCTTTTTTTCTTTGGCATTTATTTCATTTTTTGTTTTAGGCGCATTCTTTGCCTTTGCCGAAATTTGCTCCGATGTTTGTACGTCAGGATTTTTGGGTTTGGAGTTCTTTTTGCTTTCTTTTGCCATATCTTCCCCCTTCGCTTTATGGGTAAAAAGAGGATCCAAAGGCGACAAATATTTTACCGCAAAAGGCAGAAAAATCGATTTTATGATCATCAAGATCACACCAGCGACTTGCCATATTTCTTCCGCTGTTCTTTCATTAGCTTTAATTCAAGATCACCGGGAATAACAATATTCGGATCCAACGTAAAATCCAGTTTGCGGCTTCTGCCTCTGTATCGCACCCGGTTGAGGATGACTTTCATGGTTTCCCTTCGGGCCAAATGCTTATCGTCGGATCGGATAACATACCAGGGCGACTGTTTGGTATGCGTCTTTTTTAAGAGCATGTATTTTTTTTCAGTAAACTCATCCCACAGGCTCTGGGCCTGCAGGTCAACTTCCGAAAGTTTCCATTGCCTTAAGGGGTCGTTCTTTCTTCTCTCAAAGCGCCGTGCCTGTTCTTCTTTGCTAACCGAAAAATAAAGCTTCAGCAGGATGGTTTTGCCGTCATCTTCGAGGAAATTTTGCTCGTAAGCATTCACTTTTTTCATAAAGCGATTATATTGCTTCTGCGTACAAAATCCCATCACCGGTTCAACCAGTGCACGATTGTACCAGCTTCTGTCAAATAATACAATTTCTCCGGCATAGGGGAAATGTTCGATATAGCGTTTGATATGCAGTTCTGTTTTTTGATTTTCGTTGGGTTTGCCAAGAGCCACCACGTGATATCTTTTTTCATTCATATAGCGGGTTACCCGGCGGATGGTCCCGCCTTTGCCGGAGGCATCCCGGCCATCGAAGAGGATCACCATTTTTTTGCCGGTCCGCTCCAGATGGCGTTGCATTTTGATCAGCTCCGCCTGATAAGGTTTTAACTCCTCACCATTGTAAAACTTTTCCAATACCGCCTGAATAATTTCTTCTTTATCTTTCTTATTAAGAACCTTCAGGATCTTGCGCAAACGTTTGTCAGGAGCCAGGCGTGTGACTTTGGATTCGACTTTCTTCAGTGTGTCTCTGATTTGCGCCGTCGAACCCGGCAGCCCCTCATCCGAATCTGTTTGCCTATTTTCGAGTGCATCTGTGTTTTTCATAGCAACACTGAATCTTTACGCTCCAGACTTAATACTTAAGCCGAAGTTAAGCGAATGTCGAGGTTGCCGCTCGTCAGATCCCGTTTCAGCGGGGAGCTACAAGGCAGAGGTCGTTTCGCTATAGTCGTCTATGCGGTACGGCATCTAACACAGTAGATGCGGTAAGATCGGCAAGCCCGACGTGTTGGGTCGAAGCTGAAAGCGAAGTCCAAAGGGTTTCAAATTTAAAAACTAAAAACGATGGAATTCCTTAATTATGAAGGTTCCACATTTTTAAATTTGAAACGCTTAATTTAATTTCTTGCCGATTCGATACATCTTGGCATAGATATTCGGCAGTTTTTGTTCTTTCAGCCCCCTGACCACTTTTTCCACCGCATAGGGGATTCGAAAATGTTCTACGGCCATTTTACCGGAGCCAACTTTAAGGATCGCAAAAGAGGCCCGTGGGTCTCCGTCAAACATGCGTCCTATGCTGCCGGGATTGATGAAGTGCACCCCATCGACGATTTTATAGTAGGGTGCATGCGAATGGCCCATAATATGAACCTGAAAAGTCGAGTTCCTGGCGAGTTGCCGGAAACGGCTTTCAGGGGCAGAGGGAACCAACTCTTCATCCGGATCTTCCAGGGTCCCATGAAATATTCCGATACGCAAACCGCCCACCGTAAGTTCCGTTTGACCGGGCAACGATTTCAAATAGGTAATATTTTCAGGATGCAAATTTTCAGACGTCCAGAAGTACATCACCCGTTTTTCTTCTTTTCCGGGTTTTTTTAACTTCTTGCCCCTGAGGATTCTTAAAACTTTTAAATCCGTATTTCCCAGTATGCAGATGGTTTTTTTGCGCTTGCGAAACCATTCGATCGTTTCATTGGGAAAGGTACTGTAAACGGTGAAGTCGCCGGTGTTAACGATCCAGTCGAAACGGTGCGGCCTGATATATTTCCCGACCGCTTTTAATGCCGGATAATTTGCGTGTATGTCCCCCAGTAATAGTAATTTCTTCATTCATTAGCGGGCCTTCTTGAGCATTTTCGAAAACGACTGAATTTCCTGAGATACTTTTTGATATTTTTTCTTCTTGGGTTTTTTACCCACATTTTTCAGGGTTGTACTCAAGGCATCGGCATTTTTGATGATATTTTTTGTCGCCTTTGGGGAAAGCGCTGCCGGGTTTTTATTCAAATCATTCAGATGGGCTTTGAGCGTTTTGGATCTTTTCTTAAAATCGACATAAAGCTCCAGGTATTTCTTTTTACCCAGGGGCTTTAAATTTTCATTGGCCTGTTTCAAACGTTTGCTGAGAACTTTGATCTGTCTGCGTAAATTCTGGTTGAGATCCGCGACCTTCTTCTTTTTGGCGGGGACGGTTTTGGGGACTTTTGAAGTCGATTTCTGTGGTTTTCCCCCATATGATTCCTGCACAGCAGCCTTGATCGATTTTGCGTAATTTGCACCGATGGTTTTGACCTGGGCCAACTTTTCCACCGGCATCTCAGAAAGCTGTTTGATGGTTTTGACCCCCGCATCGTAAAGCATTTTCATGCGCAGAGCACCGATATATTTCACCTGGGTAAGATCGTCCTTTTCCATGATAGTCTCCTTTTGTAATGGCCAAATTCATGAACCCGTTTTAGTGCTGCTAAAATAAGCAAGCCCCATCATGCTGACATCCGTGGGGGTTCAAAATCGTTGCATTCAGAAATCGATCGGATTGCCCATCGATTCAGGACCGGCGCCACCTGATGGAAGCACAAAAATGCTGAGTTGGATCGGTATCTGGTTCCAAAAATATCGTCATTATGAAAGAGGATGCGCTTAAATGGGAGCAGAATGAATCGCCGGGTATATTCCTCCGCTGTTTTTCGCAGGCATAGGCTTTGGACCTCATTTGGATGGCTCATAAGCGCCTCAGGAGGAATGGTGTTTGCGAATCGAATAATCCTTTATAGGGGTAGCCGTTAAAAATTGTCAAGCTGAAATAATAAAGTGATTTTGTATAAAATTAAAAATGTTACATGCAGTATTAGGGAAGACCATGGAACAGAAATGACTAAAAACCGGCTTTGAGGGTTTTAGATCTTGTTCGGGAGGGCAAGCCATGAGCCGCTTCAAAAGCACAGCGTACACGTCAGTACGCGAATACTTTGAGGCGGCTCGCAACTCAGCCATCGGGTAAGAGATGATGCCCAATAAAAGCCGGTTTTATTCTTCGGGCAGCCGGACAACCAAAACCGGTATCTTCGATCGTCGCACGATCCGTCTGGCGGTGCTTCCAATCATGACATCTTCCAGCGTCCCATGCCCGTGGGTTCCCATTACAATCAGATCGCAGTTTCGTTCTTCAGCCTGTTTTAAAATCTGTTCAACCGGATTTCCTCTTTCGACAATAATATCATCCGTGATAAAGCCTTCACCTTCCTGCGTTTCCTTTACTTTCTCACTGAATTGATGCAGAACATCTTTGATGGCCGAATGTTCTCGCCTTTTGCCGATCAGGGCTTCTTTTGCTTCTTTAAAATGCTGTGCCTTTATTTCCTCCCATTTGGCTGAATCAATATATCCGATAACGTGCTGGTCTATCAGTTCCGAGACTTCGGGAAGTACGTGGAGCAGGGTAATTTTAGCACCATAAAGATCGGCCAGGCTCACCGCGTAGGCAAACGCATAACGCGCATTTTCAGAAAGATCGGTGGCATACAGTATTTTTTTGACTTCAACTTTGGGTAGTGTCATATTGCTGCCTCTTCAGAAATGAAATAAAAAAATTTTAAAAAACGAAAATCAGCAAACGAAAATCAGCTTGCCGGCGATTTTTTTAACATGCCTTTTAAGGGCTTAAACCAGATGCCGCTCAAAATCCAGGAATAAGCATACGTACCAAATAAAATCAGCACAAATGCTTTAATGATATCCCATGCGCTGCCGTTTAATGAAAAGCCCGGGACATAGCCGAATAAAAACGGCCCCAGGTACAAAAATTTGGCAAATTTAAAAGAGGTGAAGGCCGTTTTCCACATATTGGCCTTGGCGATGGTGGCGCCTGCAAATGCGGCAATGCACACCGGCGGTGTGATATTGGAATCCTGCGACAGCCAGTAAACGATCATATGGGCCGCAATTTCATTGACCCCCAGGTGGATCAAGGCCGGCACGGCCACTACAGCGGTAATCAGATAGGCGGCGGTGACCGGGACACCCATCCCCAGTACCAGTGACGCCAGGGCGATAAACAAAATCGTTAAAATCAGGGAACCACCGGCCAGTTCGATGACAATATCGGCAAAGGTAAGCACCAGTCCGCTGTAGGTGAGCACACCGATGATAATGCCGATGACCCCCACCGTAGCACCGATCTTGAGGCTGTTTTCAGCGCCGGACCGGGAGGCTTCCACAAAGCGGATGAGTTCGGTTTTGATATCCGCTCCGCGGGTTCTGCGGTAAAAGATCATAATGACGGAAAAAATCACCCCGTAGAGCACTAAAAGCCTGGCAGAGAATACTTTTCCCATGAAGGCAGTACCAGTCTCTCCCATCATGGGTTGGATGATCCAGGGTAAAAGCAACTGGCCAATGAGCAAAGCGGCTGCTATCCAAAATACAGTTAAATCGATCCGGGTGTCTTTGTTTTTGTGGCTGACAGCAACACAGGTGGCCAATCCCAGGATGGCGGAATAGGCCGGCGAATAACCGGTCAGCATAAAAATGGTAATGACGATCAAGGGCAGCGTATAAGGCCATTGTGTTTTCAGAATCTCCATGGCGCTGTGCTCGCTTTTTTCGCCCTTGATATCATGCATCTTGGCTTCGTAGTGCACCATGATAAACACGCTGAACACATACATCAGCGCAGGAAAGATGGCCACCAGCATGATTTTAGAATAGGGAACTCCGGTCAACTCGGCCATGATAAAGCCGCCGGCACCCATAATAGGGGGCATGAACATGCCGGAAATGGAGGCTGCCGGTTCGATGCCGCCGGCCACGTGGGGTCTGAACCCGGCCTTTTTCATCATGGGGATGGTGAAGGCGCCGGTGGAAACCGTGTTGGCGATGGCACTTCCGGATATGGAGCCGAACAGACCGCTGGCGATAACCGACACCTTAGCGGGTCCGCCGATTCGGTGACCCACCGCCGCCAGGGGATAATCGATGAAAAAGCGCTGGGCACCGGACTTTTCCAGAAAGGCCCCGAAAAGAACGAATAAGATCACATAGGTGGCCAGAACATTGGCCATAATGCCGAACACGCCGTCGCTTTTATAAAAGATACTGGTGCACACCGCCGGAAAGGTGTCGCCCGCATGGGCGAATAGGTCAGGGGCCAGGTAACCATAGACGCCATAGATCAGCAGAAGTCCTCCCATAATCACAAAAACAGTGCCCACCACCCGCCGGGCCAGCTCGATTCCGATCAGAACACCGATCATGGCGACGAACATGTCGAAGGGCGTCTCGGCACCGGTGCGGTAGTTGATGGCTTCGAAGTTGAGGATCCAGTAGCCGATGCTGAAGATGGAAAGGAAAATCAACAAGTAGTCGACGGCACGCAGCCAGCGGTTTTTGGATTTATAGATCAGAAAGACCATAACGTAGGTGATGATCACGTATATGCCGCGGTGATACTGGGTGGCGGCAGGTCTCACAACAGCGGAATAGGAGTAAAAAAGGACCAGCGTAACGGCCAAGACATCAAATACTATTTTTTCGAATTTGTTTAATTTGTCGTACACTTTTTTACCCCCCTATTTAAATTTACAATTTTAAATAATTTCCAAATTTCCAATAGGCAAAATAGGAGATGTAAGATATGGGCCGGGCTGTATCAAGTGAGCACACTTCGCAAGGCCCATATCCCACATCGAATTTACAAGCATTTAAACCGCTTGAAATATAAAATCGTGCAACGATTTTATTGCAGCATGCCCTTTTCTTTCCAGAATTTTTCCGCCCCCGGATGAAAAGGGGTAACGATATTGGTGGCACCGGTCTGCAAGCTCATGTTTTTAAAAGTCTTTTTCTGACCGACCATGTGCTTGAGACCCTGATCCGTGTATATCAAGCTAAGCATTTTGTAAACGGTATCCGCGGGGACTTTGGCATTGGCCACCCACAGCGCACTGTCCTGGAAGGAGCCGGCCTCATAATCCACACCTCTGTATGTGCCGGCCGGAACCGCCAGCTTACCAAAATACGGATATTTTTTGTAAAATCCGGAAGCTTCGGCATCTTTATCGAGATCGACCAGTTCGATATCATTGGTCTGGGCCGCCATGATGACCGCCCCGCTCGGAAAAGCGGTAAACAGCCAGAAGGCGTCCAGCTGTTTGTTGCCGAAAGCTGCGGCCGCATCGTTGTAACCCATGGCATTGCGTTCGATCTTATCCCAGACACCCATATGGGAAAAGAACAGCTCGCAATTGGCAAAGGCGCCGGAGCCGGCATTGCCGACACCCACCTTCTTGCCGACCAGGTCTTTGACGCTTTTGATGCCCGAGCCCTTGCGAACTACCAGCTGAGCCGGGGCGCCGTACAGCCAGGCAACGGCCAGAACATTTTCGTATTTTTTGGGATCATTTTTCATTTGACCGTTGCGGCCAAGCCAGACGTGACCGGAATAGACCGTACTCATCTGCTGTCTGCCGGCGTTGGTCTTTCGCAAATTTTCGACCGAACCCGCAGATGTTTGGGCTTTAACGGAAAAATCCGGATCGGCTTTAATCGGCTTATACACCTGGATGCCGTTGGCAACCACCTGGAACGTTCCGCCGGCCGGTCCGCCGCCGAATATAACTCTTTCTTTGGCAAACACGCTTCCAGAAAAGGCCAGCGCTATCAAACAGATTCCAATTAGAATGGTAAACAATTTGTTTCTCATGGTAATTCTCCTAAAAGTTCTAGTTAGTCAAAGTTTTGGCATCATAAAACCATACAGCTTACGCGTATGATATACCATTTCAGTATCCAATGTTTTTGATTCAATCGCACTTTTCTTTGAAGATCACCTCCTTTCAATTCTTCTAAGTTACAATCGACAAAAAGCAAACCCACTATTTCAACACATCGGGTTATCTAATCACTGATACTCCATTCAAGGGGGTACAGCAAAATTAGCACTCGCATGTTCTTGAGGCCAGACACACTCGAATTTGCCGTTAATAATCTGTAGAACCTGCGTAGGGAGGCTATTTTGCCGTTCAAAGTTCTCATATGATGTAAACTTCACCGGACCGAACGGCGTCATCATATCGGTTTCGTCCAGAGCCGCACGGATACTTGCAGGATGATACGAATCAGCGCGCTTCAAGACATCCGCAGCCACCAGCAAGGCCGAATAAGCTTCAGCACCATGATAATCGGGCGGGGTACCGTATCGATTCGTATATTGATCGTAATATTCTTTTGTGCCCGGATACTTCAATTGCGGGGTCCACAGGGTTGCGGTCAACAGCCCATCGGCGCTGGCTCCGGCATTGGTGACAAATTTTTGGCTGGTAAAACCGCCGGCACCGCCGGACAGCAGAGAATCGATCTTTGCCTCTCGAATATTTTTGACCAGCAAGACGCCATCCTTGAGGTAGGAAACCATGTAGATCACATCAGGCGGGTTCGCTTTCAAGCGGGCCACGATGCGTTTGAAATAGCCTGGCTTGAGCCTTTCCTTGTGGTAAGGCTCGATGGCACGTAAATCAATGTCATTTCCGCGGCAAAACCACATCATGCGCATGGCGCCACTGGTACCGTAAGGGCTGTTTTCATATACGATGGCCATGGATTTGGGTTTGAATTTATTCAGAAAAAAATCTTCCAGCCCATTGGTGTAACCCTTGGCAGGCGGGTTCAGGCGGTAAACGTTTTTCCATTTTCTTTGCGTGATGCGGTCATCGGCAGCCGTAGACACCAATAAAGGCCGATTCAACCTATCGGCCATTCTGGCCATGAAGATGGTATTGCTGCTTTGATAGGCGCCCACCAGCATAACAGCTCCGTGTTTTTCGACCAGCTCTGCGATCGCTTTTTCTCCGGGTTTGGGCTTGCCCTGGTCGTTGGCATAGACCAGTTTTAAGGGACGGCCCTTGATTCCGCCCGCCTTGTTAATGGATTCAAGGGCCATTTCAAATGAATTTTTCATCATTTTTGCATAGGTATACGCCTCTGAATGCGCAACGCCGATAACCAAAGGTTCAGACGCAGAAGCGCTCACCGGAACAGCTAAATTTGCTGCAATCGCGCAAAGGGTGACGAGACAAAGCAAAAATTTGGATGTTGGTTTCATGATCCACCTCCCATCAAGGCCGAATAGGCAAATAATAGATCAGTGGAAAAACAACTGTGCGGTCGGCACGGTAAGGATGGCTTGTGCACTTAAGCCGCCGCCAACGCTATCTAAAAGCAAAATAGCCATTTGAGCGAAACCGATTCTAAGCGCAGCAATTCAGCCATAAGGGTGAGATGGGTATCGATGCAATGCAGCAAAGAAAAGGCTATTTGCAATCATAAGGAATTAATACCTACAAATAAGCCGCAAAACTGTCAATTAGACGATTTCTGATTTTCTTGTCAGATTATTTCTTACAAATGAATGAACGTTTAGCATCACGAATACACAATGGGATGATTTCAAATTCACAGCCAAAGCACTCGGATGGATTTTATAAAATAATTCAAAAACATAAGACTTGATCTTTCGGCTGATATTTTGAAACCATTTGCCATCCAACTTCGGTTGGTGTAAAAAAGAGTAATTAAAAGAACCGATCGAACTCTCCATGCAATTGCCGGAAATGGTTTCAGCGGCTATTGTGTCCGAAAAAACGAATCATGAAGCTT
>JASFTL010000040.1:0-13926 GCA_050053555.1 Desulfobacterales bacterium | reverse complement strand
AGCAGTTGGTTGCTAAATCGGATGAAGCCTTCGAAAAGGTTAGAACGGCGTATGCCGAATGTGTGAAATGTGAGGAAAAATGTGCAGATTGTTGTTATGCGCTTTTTGATCTAACATTGATTGAAGCTTTATATATTAATTACAAGTTTAACGAGAAAAAAAAGAGCGCCGAAAAGGCTGAGCTCTTGGAAAAGGCAAACCGGACAGACCGCATTGTTCACAAAATTAAGCAAAAGGCCCATAGAGATTTGCAAGCCGGAAAAAGCGAAGAGGAGATTCTTGCCGGATTGGCACAGGAACGGGTACGCTGCCCCCTTTTGAACGAAGCGGAATTATGTGATCTGTATGACCACCGCCCGCTCACCTGTCGGTTTTATGGCATACCGACTGCGATCGCTGGGCAGGGGCACACCTGCGGGAGGTCTGCTTTTCTAAAGGGCCAGCAGTATCCCACCGTGAATCTGGATGTGGTTAACAGTCAACTTCAGCAAATATCAATGGAATTGATCCGCGACCTTAAATCCAGATATGTGAAACTATCGGATATGCTGGTTCCATTGTCCATGGCATTGCTTACGATTTATGATGATGCTTATCTTGGTATTGGAGAGGAAAAGGTCTCTGAGCCACCCCCCAGGAAAAGGCGCCGAAGGAGAACCATATGAGCGAATTTTCTCCTGAAGAAGCCGAAAAACGAAAACGGGCGGTCTTCGAAAGTATGTCAGATCGTCGACAAAAACACATTTTGAAAAAGGGCTATGATCAGTGGGACCCGTTTGAAGAACCCAAAGATCCGATCGATCTTCGCAAAGATAAAACCAAACGGACGACCCAGATGCTTGTGAGAGAATTTTTGCAATCACGCAGTTCCAAAGAATACAGCAATGCCTATGGACGAGGCGTCCTTGAACTGGCCCTGGGGATTATAAACGAAGACGATTATTTTCGAGGAATGTTCGAGTTTTCCTGCTGGTACCGCGATCTGCTGAAAAAAGAAGGGCATAAGTGAATGCGGAATGCGGATTGTGGAATATAAAAAAAGAAAAATTGAATTTCTGACAACCAATATCGAGTACCCATTACCCAATATCATTCTTTGAAATGGAAACTTCCTGGAACATAAGCGAAATGCTGGGCCCCGGTCCCTTTCCGGACACTATCGTTTCTCCAGTTGATGGTGCCGAAATGGTGTTTGTGTCAGCCGGTGAGTTTACCCGCGGAATAACCGAAGAAGAGCTGGCCCAGATATTCATGCTGGATAAGAACGAAAATCCTGTATTTGCCACTGAAGTTTCCGGCCGGACAGTCTATTTGTCAGGTTTTTACATTGATCGGTATCCGGTTACCAACTACCAATACCAAAAATTTGTTGATGAAACCGATCATCGGGAGCCGATTCTTTTAAGGCATCCGCTGTGGGGACAACCCATGAAGCCGGTTGTCTTTGTGGGCTGGGATGATGCCCGCAGCTATGCGCGCTGGGCAGGCAAATCAATTCCGACCGAGGATCAATGGGAAAAAGCGGCTCGCGGCCCAGACCGCCGCTGGTGGTCCTGGGGCCAGGAGTTTTTACCCAATCACTGTAACTCGAGGGAATACGGTCTCGACCATACGTCCGATATCGGAATTTTCGACCGCGGCATGAGTCCGTATGGCTGCTATGATATGTGCGGCAACGTCTGGGAGATTTGTGAAGGGCAATGGCTGGAAGAAAGTTTGCCCATGCGGGGAGGATGTTTTTTGGGTTCCGCCACCTTTGTCAGAGCCACCTGTCGTTGGACGCCTGAAGACACGGTCGGCGGTGCTCACTGGCTGGGCTTTCGCTGTGTAAAAGAAGTTCCGGTGCAGCAGTAAGAACGCATAGCGCATGGCGCAAAGGGCATAACGCAAGAAAATTTCATCAAAATTCCCTTTTTCAGCGCTATGCGCCTTGCGCTATGCACAAGGTCTTTAGTTTTACCTACCTTGTACCACTTCCTCAATACTTAGAACCAACCATTTTCCATTCAGATAAAAAAACTCCATAAGATTCCGGCGCAAATCGCCGAACCGATCACGCCCGATGAGTTACACGCCATTCCATGCATCAGCAAAAAGTTTGTCGGATCCTCTTTCAAACCCATCAAATGCACTTCGCGGGCCGAACCGGGCACGGCCGAAACCCCTGCAGCGCCCAGCAGGGGATTTATTTTGTCCTTCAAAAATAGATTCATAATTTTGGCAAAAATCAAACCGGATGCAGTGGCAATGGAAAATGCAACCGCGCCCAGAAAGAAAATGCCAAGGGATTTTGGCGTCAGAAATACATCAGCCTGGGTGCTGCAGCCGACCGTAAAACCCAGGAAAATTGTGGCGGTATCGATAATAGCGGATTGGGCTGTATTGGCCAGGCGATTAACAACACCGCATTCCTTTAAGAAGTTGCCTAAAAACAGCATGCCCAGCAGCGGTAGTGCGGTGGGTGCCAGAAAGCAGCACAGCAAAACACCCGCCACCGGAAATATGAGGAGTTCCTTTTTGGAAACTTTGCGGGCAGGCGGCATTTTGATTAGCCGTTCTTTTTTGCTGGTCAGCAGTCGCATGATCGGTGGTTGAATAACCGGGATCAGTGCCATATAAGAATAGGCTGCAATCGCAATTGGCCCGATGAGGTGTGGTGCTAGCTTGGCGGTTAAAAAAATGGATGTTGGACCATCGGCTCCGCCGATGATGGCAATCGAGGCGGCTTCTTTGGGAGCAAATCCGAAAAACAAGGCCCCCAGCAAGGTAAAATATATTCCCATCTGGGCTGCTGCACCTAATAGCATGAGTTTCGGCTGGGCCAATAGCGATGAAAAATCGGTCATGGCCCCCAAACCCAGGAACACGATCGAGGGATAAACCCCGGTCCTTACACCGAAGTAAAGATAGTGCAGAACGCTGTTGGGTTCATAGATACCGATTCCAAAGCCTTTAAAAAAAGGAATATTTCCCACTAAAATGCCAAAACCGATGGGAACCAGCAGCAAGGGCTCGTATTTCTTGGCGGTGCCAAGATAGAGAAACGTGCTGCCCACCACAAGCATGATGTAATTGCGATAGTCTGCTAAATAATATCCAGTATTTGATAAAAACTGAAAAAGTAGATCGAGCATGGTTTAAGCCTTAAATTTCTTTTTGTTCATTCCAGGTAAACGTGCCATCATCATCGATGATGAGTATTTCGGCTTCCTGCAAACGCTGGATCGAGAGATGAGGATGGGGCAGATCCATTTGATTCGCAATTTTATGTAGTTCGGAAAGCTTGAAAGGCCTTTGCAGTTTTTCAACCAGGGGCCTGTAGGTGCTGGCAAGCTCATCAACTGGCGGAAGGTGACGTTCTTCATAAACTTGGGTATCAAATTCCTCGGCACCATCGGCGGAAACCGGTTTTTTGAATCGGTTCAGATACTTCTCTCTATCGTCCCACATTTGAAGGATTTTGTGGATTTGGGAAATAACAAAAGACAAGACAACCAGGCCTGAAAACACGATCGAGGCGCCAACCGCTGCGATGGCCCAACCGTCATTGTTGGTTATGTTTTCAAGACCAAACAATTTATACCTCCTTGGAATCGTTTCTGCTTTGTTTTGGAATACCCGATTAAGGCCGCTATGTATGCAGAAAACAGCAGATCAAAGGGTGCGGCGAAAAGTGGTGGTATTTATATGGGAAATGATCCAACAGCAAACAAAAATTAAAAGTGTCATCCATCACAGTTTGCTATAAAAGTCAATACTTTCTTCTCTCAGCGTTCCCCTCGTCTGTAAGGTTCTGCCAGCATGGCCGGTGCGTTCATCTTGCGGCTATCCCGCAGCGCCCCGATGAAAAGCACAAACAACGTCGAAATATAAGGCAGCATGGCCAGAAAATTGGGGGATATGCCTAAAGGTTGAAGCAGATACTGGATGACGAAGATACCGCCGAATAAAAAGGCGCCGATTACGGCCCGCATCGGATTCCATAAAGCAAATATGGTCAGTGCGATAACGATCCATCCGCGACCAGCGGTCATCCCCTCGATCCATGATTTACTGTAAGAGGTGGAAAGGTGTGCTCCGGCTAAACCAGAGAACGCGCCGCCGATGATGACACACCAGTAGCGTACCCGGTAGACGTTAATGCCCTGGGTTTCAGTTGCCCTTGGATTTTCGCCGGCCGAACGGATGGTAATCCCGATCCGGGTATATTCCAGCATAAACCAGGCAATGAGCGCCAGTAATATCGCCATATAAAAAAAGGGGCTGTGATCGAATAGTATCGGACCCAGGATCGGGATGTCCGACAAAACCGGAATCGCCCAATTCTGCATCTTAATAGTCAGGGGTTTGCCGATATAGGGTTTCCCCACAATCCCCGATATACCCAGGCCCAGCATGGTCAGGGCCAATCCCGATACCACCTGGCTGGCCTGCAGTGTAATCGAGGCAAACGCGTGAATCACAGAAATCAGGGATGCCGCAATAACGGCCGCTACCAGCCCGAGCCAGGGATTGCCGGTGACAAAGGTTATTATAAAAGCGGTAACAGCACCAATGGACATGACGCCTTCAACACCCAGGTTCAGAATTCCCGACCGTTCGCAGATTACCTCACCGATGGTCCCTAAAAGCAGAGGTGTACCGGCAACCAATGTACGCTGCGCGACTGAGATGATGATATCTTCCAATGCTTAATTTCCTTTCAGGCCCCATTGAAGCGTTACTCGGCTTTTAAGGAAAAATTCGCCCATAATCAAAAACACAAGCAGGGTACCGTTAAAAACCTGCACGGTGGCCGCCGGCAATCCCAGAGAGATCTGGATGGCATCGCCGCCCACCAGAATACCGGCAAAGAAAAGCGCAGACAGGATCACATAAAGGGGATTGAGTCTTGCCAGCCAGGCAACGATTATCGCGGTGTAGCCGTAACCGGATGATATGGATTCCGGATAGCTCAAATAATGGTGGATACCGGCGGCCTCGCCGACACCCGCCAGCCCGGCCATCCCGCCGCTGATGACCATTATGATTAGGGTGGTTTTAAAAAAATCGATACCCGAATATCTGGCGGCGTCTGGATTTTCGCCGATGACGCGGACTTCATAGCCAAAACGGGTTTTATAGATCGCAATCCCCAGCAAAATGACGGCGACAATGGCGACGATCAGAGTTGCATAATGAATCCTGGAGCCGGGAAGCACCGATAATGTGGCCGAAAGCGGCAGGTCATCGGTATACGGAAATCCGAATTTGGTTTTGCCCCGCCAGGGACCGACGATCAGGATCTTCATAATTTCGTTGCAGATGTAATTGAGCATCAGAGTTGTTATGACTTCGTTGATCGAAAATTTGATCTTCAAAATTGCCGGTATCAGCCCCCAGAGGGCGCCGCCTACGAATCCTGCCAGAAACATCAGAGGCACTATAATCGGCCACGGGAGATGCGGCCCCCAGTTCAGTCCCACCCAGGTGCCAAAAATCGCCCCCATCAGCAGCTGGCTCTCGGCGCCGATATTCCAGAATTTGGCACGAAAGGCCACCGCCAAGCCACCACCGATTAAAATGAGGGGGATTGCTTTGGTAACGGTTTCCTTGAGGCCATACACGCTGCCAAAAGATCCCGTGAAAATCTTGGCAATGGCGAACAGCGGATTGACCCCTGAAAGTAAGAAAATAACACTGATGGCCAGCAGTCCGGCGGCCAGTGAAAACACAAGCGACAGGAATGAATGCCTTGGCAGGATGTCGATTCGGTCGGTAACACTCAATTTTAGCATGTTGGCACTCCAACACAGGCGCACTAGAGGCGCATTGAACCGGCCATCATCAGCCCAATATCATTTAAGCGCGGATCGTCACTGTTTAAGATGCCCATGAATCCACCCTGAAACATCACCGCGATACGATCACACAGTTCGAAGATTTCTTCCAAATCTTCAGAAACGAGCAAAACGGCGCCGCCTTCCCTGCGGCGCTTCAAGAGCTGCTTGCGAAGATATTCGGTTGCGCCCACGTCGAGCCCGTATGTCGGATGGGAGGCCACCAGCAGGGATGGATCTTCGCTGATTTCCCGGCCCAGAATCAGTTTTTGGATATTGCCGCCGGACAGGTTTTTGGTCTGGACATTAATCGAGGGCGCCATCACCTTAAAATCGGAAAGCAGTCGTTGCGCATGCTGTTTGATTTTGCTGTAGGCCAGGAAAAGCTTATTTGAATACTTTTGCTTGTGGTGCTGTTTTAAAATGGCATTGTCATACACGCACAGCCCGGGGGCAATGCCAAATTTGATGCGTTCTTCAGGTACGTGAGCAATCCCGCTGTTGTAAATGCAGCGCACCGATTCATTGGTGATGTCCTCACCATCTATGGCGATCTTGCCGGATTCGATGGCTCGCAGGCCCGTGATGGCTTCCACCAGTTCCCGTTGACCGTTTCCGGAAACGCCGGCAATGCCGAAAATTTCATTGCGGAAGATATCAAAAGAGATCCCTTTGACAGCCACCAGGTCCTTATCGTCTTTAACCACAATGTTTTCAACGGTAATGACCTTGTCGCTTCGCTCCATGGGCTCTTTTTCGATTTGAAAGATAACATCTCTTCCGATCATCATGCGCGCCAGACTTTTTTTATCGACATCGCTGGTTTGCGCTTCACCGACGATGCGCCCTTTTTGCAAAACCGTGACCCGGTCGCAAATCTCTAGGATTTCGTCCAGTTTGTGGCTGATCAAAATAACCAGATGTCCCTGGTTTTTCATTTCTCGGAGATTTTGAAAAAGATCCAGGGTCTCCTGGGCGGTGAGCACCGACGTGGGTTCATCCAGGATAAGCAAATCCGCGCCGTTGATCAGGGCTTTGATGATTTCCACCCGCTGCTGTTCGCCGGCCGATAATTGCCAGATCATTTTGGATGGATCGATATTAAAATTAAATCGCTGAGAAAAGGAAACCATGCTGTCATTGATTTTGCGCTGCGGAAACATCTGGGGGGACATTTCATAGCCCAGGGCAATATTTTCGGCGACGGAGTGATTCTGGATCAGCATAAAATGCTGATGAACCATGCCGATACCGTGGTGCCTGGAATCGACCGGGGATTTGATGCGGATGTTTTTTCCGTTGATGCGGATGGCCCCGGAATCCGGCTGATAAAGGCCGTATAAGATATTCATCAGCGTGGTTTTTCCGGCGCCGTTTTCACCCAGAAGGCCCAGGATTTCCCCTTCTCCGATGGATATATTGATATCGGAATTTGCTATAACACCATGAAATGATTTATTAATATCTATCATTTCAAGGCTATTGATCTTTTCCATTTTGCTTTACGGATACGCTGCTGTTAGGGGCCGGATCCGGCCATAGAAAAACAAACGGGGAACCGCAGAAATGCAAGCTCCCCGTTTTAGCTGGCAAGTAACATTATTTCGGAATACTGCCGACAACATTATCGACATAATACATAATGCTCAGCAGGTCGCCCTTGGTCGCTTTTTGTCCTGCCTTGATCTGGAGCTTGCCGGTATTGTCGTTGATCGGTCCAACGAACGGATCGAACAGCTCCGGACCGCCGGTTTTCATCTGGTCGTAACGTTTGACGATGAGTTCATGAACCGAGATCTTGCCGAGATCTTTTGTTTCCACCATCGCCGCTTTTAAGTCGCCCACAAATTTGGGGTTGATGATGTTATCAAAAGAACCTCCCAAGATGGCTGCCTTTTCGCGAGCCAGCCACCAGTAGTCCACAGGTTTCCACGTGCCGTTATAAATATCGCTTAAAATTTTGACATACATGACACCCCAGTCCATGAGCTGCCCGGACACCACCGAATCTTTGCCGTATTGCTGCATGGGGCTGTAATGGCTGAAGGTATAAATCTGTTTGCCCTTTTCGGTGTGTTCCTGGCCAACTTCAATAACCGCCGGTGTGTCTTCGGTAAAGGCCAAGGTATCCACACCTTCAGCAATCAGGGCTTCGGCTGCTTCCCTGGCTTTGTCCGGACCGTACCATTCAAAGATCCACTTCACGTGAACTTTGGCTTTGGGATTGGTTGCCTTGATCCCCAGGGCAAAGGCATCGATATGGCGGATCACCTCCGGAATCGGAAACGCGCCGACGTAGCCGATCTTATCACTCTTGGTCAGCGCCCCGGCCATCAACCCGTTGAGATAATAGGTCTGGTACAGATCGCCAAAATAGGTGCCGACATTGGGTGCCTGCTTAAAGCCCGAGCAGTGCATAAATAATTTATCCGGGTATCGGCTGCCGGCCTTGACGGTGTCATCCATGTAACCGAAGCTGGTCGTAAAAACGACATCGGCTTTTTCATCCTGAATCAGGCGATCGATGATACGGGCCGAGTCTGCTTCGGCTACCGATTCGATAAAGACGGTTTCCAACCAGGGAAGTTTCTGTTCGGCGAACTTGCGGCCCATGTCATGGGCATGGGACCATCCATAGTCTCCCACCGGCCCGACATAAATAAAACCGGCTTTCATTTTTTTGTCCGCGGCCAACCCCACACCAGCGGCCATAACGAAACACAGTCCAATAATGATCAATAATTTGGTAATTCGCATCTTCGACTCCTTATTTTAATTTATTAGTGGCGAAAAAGTAATCCGAATCCCGATTGACGTAAATACTGCACTATAAAGACAATGGCCTATGGGGTCAAGCAAAAATCAACCGGTCAGGGTTCAAATTTTGCCTGTCCTGAGAGCCCATTTAAGAGGATTATTTCCGACCGGTTTTTGATCTACAACGACCGCATTCGGAAGCCTGACTGGCACGGATTCCTTCTTGACCCGACACGGCCTTTAAATATACTATGCCATGTGTTTTCCAGACCGGTAATCCGTTCCCCTATGCTTCTTTGTTTGTCTGGAAGGAGGATTTTCATGGGTGTAACAAGACGATGGGTTGTTTTAACGCTGGGTTTCCTGGTGTCGATCGCGGTTATGTTTCCGACCCATCTGTTTGCAGCGGCAAAACCCTTTGTTTTTGGATTGCTTTTGGTGGGCCCTCACAATGATCAAGGGTTGAGTCAGGCACATTATGAGGGTGGCCAATATGTCGTGGAAACGGTACCCGGCACCAAAATGATTTACATTGACCGGGCCAACCCGACCGATCGCCCGGACGTGACGGTTACGCAGCTGGTGGATGATATGGTGGAAAAAGGTGCCAAGCTGATCATCGCCAACTCGGCCGAGATGCAAGACGGTATCCGTGAAGCGGCTTTAAAGCATCCTAAGATCAAGTTTCTTCAAGTCGCCGGAGATGATGTCCTTACCGGAAAGGCATCCAAGAACCTCAGCAATATAATGGGTCGCATGGAATACGGTAAAATGATGGCCGGCTTCGCAGCCGCTCTAACCACCAAAACGGGCAATATCGGTTATATTGGCCCGCTTGATAACGCGCAATCGCGCCGGCTGGCATCGTCCTGTTATCTGGGTGCCCGATATGCCTGGACCCACTTGCTTAAAAAGGACCCCAAAGAATTGAAATTTCATGTGACTTGGATCGGCTTCTGGTTTAATATCCCCGGCACGACAGCGGACCCCACCCAGGTTGCCAATAATTATTTCACAGATGGATACGATGTCGTTATTTCCGGTGTCGCGCCGACCGAAACCCCTGTCGCTGCGAAACAGAACAACGAGAAAGGCAAAACCGTATGGGCGATACCGTATGATAATGCCGGCGCATGTGATGGCATGTCTGATGTTTGTCTGGGGGTACCCTTTTTTAGCTGGGGCCCGGGCTATAAATACTTTATAAAGGCTGCCATGGCCGGTAAGTGGAAAAACAGGTGGATCTGGCTGAAGCCCAACTGGAAAGGGATCAACGATCCTGAAAAGACCTCTGTTGGTTTTATTGCCGGACCGGCCCTTTCGGGGTCTGCGGCGGCGCAGCTGAATCAATTCATTCGCGATCTGGCAGCCAAAAAGGTCAATCTGTTTAAAGGCCCTTTGAATTACCAGGACGGCAAACCGTTCCTCAAATCCGGTCAAACCGCCAGCGATAAGCAGATCTGGTATATGGAACAGCTGCTGGAGGGGATGGACAGCCAGGGCATCACCAAATAAGCATTCACTGCCGATTAAACTGAAACCACTTCTAGTCTTATCCGATAAAGTAAGTGATGCTCAGCGCGTGGGCAAAAGGATAATTTCAACCCGGCGATTTAATTGTTGTCCTTCAGGGGTGCTATTACTAGCAATGGGCCTGTACATAGAGTATCCAGCCGCTGAGAGAAGCTTGGGATCAACACCTAACAAGCGAATTGTTCGAGACACAGCTGCTGCGCGCGCCACGGACAATCCCAGATTGTCATGATAGACGGCTCTGGATTCTTCCGAGAGGGGCTGATTGTCCGTGTGGCCTTCCACGGACAGGCGGATATTCTGGAGCTTTTTCAATTCTTCAGCCAGGCTCCTTAAAACTTCCCGACCATGGGCAGTGATAACGGCATTTCCCGGATTAAATAAAATTTTATCCAGCAACTGAATCTTTAATTTGTCCTCTAGTGCACTGATCTGTAAATTTTTTTCCTGAATTTGTTTGTGTAGCTGCTTCTTCAGTTCCTCTTGGGTTTTGGCGATGGTTTTCAGCTGTCTTTCTTTGGAAGCCATCGCTTGGGACACTAAATAGAGCTGCTCGCGGGATTGCTGTAATTGCTTTTCCAGCGCTGTGGTTTTCTGGCGGAGACCCTGCTTCTCATCTTTTAGCAGATCGACTTGCTTGATTAATCCTTGACGGGAGTCCATCATTTCACTGAGGTTCCTTTCTTTGGCCGCCATCTGTTGATGTAATTCATCAAGTTGGTTTTTAGATTCGAGCAGCTGGTTGCTCAAATCGATTGATTTCTGGTTTGAGCTCTCCTGGCTGGCTTTCAAATTGGCAATCGTCTGCTGCAGATTTTCAATTTCATTGCGGGAAGTGTTAATGTCTTGCTCGCGTTGGTCCAGCTGATCTTTTAAGCCCTGGATTTGTTCCTGAAGATCTGCCCGGGTCGTCGTTTTTTCTTTTTGGACTTCTGAAAGCGCCTTCTCCAAATCGTTTACCACGCGGGTCTTTTCGTTGATTGCGCTCTGGTAGCTGGCTTTTGATTCCTCTGACACTTTCCGAAGCTGTGCGATTTCATCTTTTAACTGTTTATTTTCATTAGAGAAATTTTTAATCGGTCCAAAATGAAGGTAAAATAAATAGCCGATCACGGCAGCCAGGACAATCGCCAAAGCAATCATTAAGGTTTTTATGGCACTCATCGGTTATTATCCCCCTTTCCTTTCATTTTCATCCATTTAACCTCATTTTTCCCATTGAAAACAGGCTATCGTGAGCAAAAACCGCATATCCGAAAATGGAAATAAGAATATCGAATAATAGATAAGATGAATGTTAACGCTGTTGATCGTTTAGTTTATGCTGAGTATTCGTCGAGGTTGCGATTGAAATGCAGCGAAGCCTTGGACTTTGTTTCGAAAAGCTGACTTCTGGTGGAATCGAAGCGTGGGATCATCCTGTTGGACTTAACGGCTAATCGGCCATGTTAGCAAATGTTAAAATTTGGTCAAGATTTTTATCGTCATACGCGATAATTTCTTTTTTGCCATACAAAATTGAAGTATTGAGTAAATTGTGCAATGGTTTAATACTTTTTTCCATGATGCGCTTCTAATAAAACATATCTGCAGAGAGATTCATTGCCTTCTTATTAGCCTTAGGCCGTTTGAGTTATTCAACTTAAGAAACAACGTCCCTTAAAACCGGTAAAGGCGGCGATCGGAGCCTATCTTTTCTCTTTTCTGCAGGTTTTCGGCATCTATCTTCAAGGGTGGCTGCCTTCGGTCCCGGCCAGGTGTTTCAGGTGGCGCCCTTCCCGTTGATGATATTTACCCTCTTGGTTATGTCCATTGCCCAGAAAGAATCCGTCTTGATCTGGGCCGAGGGCAAAGCCCATGTAAAGGCTCTGCTGAACATGTTATCAGGGATGGCTCCGTCTGCTCTGGGAAAACCCTACCGGCCGGAGTGATGCTTCTCTTCTTTTTGATGATCACTGTAATTCCACCTGCCAAACGCACATTAGGCAAATATGTCGGACTCAAAATAATGACCGATAATCTGGAAATCGCTTTCCCAAAATCCTTTCATCAACGTTATTTTTTCCTGACCGCTTCCGAGCTCATATTCGGTATCATAAATCAAGACGACGATGGTTCCGGATATATCACCCATTTTGGCCTTACTTTGAATTTTCCAGGATTTTAGCACATAAGATTGCAATTCACCTAAATTGGTTTCCACCATGTTTTTGATATATTCCCAGTCCTCTGCTCGGGTATACTTCCAGAATATATCCGAATAGTATTCTTCACTTCCAATGCCGCCGCTAACAAATCGGTCATCCAGAAATTCTTCTGCCAAAGTTCGTGCCTTCTCAAGACCACCACTAAAGCCGCAAGCGCTTAATATGATCACATTCATAATTACCAGCAAACTCAACGTTTTCTTTACGGTCATTTTCAAGTTATCCTTTCTGTTTCTAACATCGGTTTTTTGGATGAAATCTTGAGGCGATTGACCTCGGTGGAGGATGATTTTTTGAGATCATTGAAGATTTAAGTTCGGTGTGTGATCTATTGAGGGCTATGCAAATATCGGCGGGCGTTTGTCGAACCAGGGTTGTGCTTTTTCGAGCTGGGCTGCCAGCTGCAGTAAGGTGGCTTCATCACCATAGCGCGCCATGAAGTGCACCCCGCAGGGCAGCCCATCGGAAGTCCAGTAAAGCGGTACGGACATCGCCGGTTGACCGGTGAAATTGGCCAGCTGCGTAAAAGGAGTTTTGGAAAGGTTTTCCACCGCCATTTTGTCGATCACACCTGACGCCAACAGGATGCGACCCAGCCTTAAGGCATTGATTACTTTCAGTAAAGCAAGCTCTATCGGCTTGGGATCCAGTTCGCCGATTTTGACCGGCGGGTAAGCCAGCGTGGGGGTCAGATACATATCATATGCCTCATGAAACCGGCCCATGATTCGGGCGGCCCGTTCCCATTCTCGCATCGCTTTTACGAAATGACCGGCCGAATAGGTACGACCCATTAGGCCCAGTGTCCAGGTATCGGTTTCTAATTCTGACGGTTTTACTTTTCTGCCCAGAATTGATTCCAAATCATCAATATGAGCTGCCATTTCGCCGAAATACATGGTGAAAAAGCTTTTGGCCAGGGACTGGCCGTCCAAATCCGGGCGTGCTTCCTCGACCTCGTGGCCCAATTCCGCCAGCAAGCCAACTGTATATTCCACGGCCCGGATACATTCCGAATGAACGGCCGTATTAATGGGCGACTGGGTATTAAATCCAATTCTGAGAGGTCCGGGATTTTGCTGAATTTCATCTAAATAGGGTCGATGCGGCGGCGGAATGATATAAGGGGCACCGATATCGGGCCCCTGAGTTGCATCCAGAATGGCGGCACTATCGCGCACTGATCGACTGATGACGTGTTCGGCAACGGCGCCCTGCCAGGTCCTGCCATGAATCGGGCCATTCGGCGTGCGACCCCGGGTGACTTTCAGGCCAAACAGGCCGCAACAGGCAGCCGGAATACGAATAGACCCGCCACCATCATTTGCCGAGGCCAGCGGAACCATACCGCTGGCAACAGCAGCAGCCGATC
Organism: Desulfobacterales bacterium; assembly: GCA_050053555.1. Lineage (GTDB taxonomy): Bacteria > Desulfobacterota > Desulfobacteria > Desulfobacterales > JAHEIW01 > JAHEIW01. The sequence continues at coordinate 238 of JASFTL010000040.1, read as the reverse complement.
CACCGCTCGATCCCCCGGGCGTATGGTCCGTATTCCAGGGATTGCGGGTCGGCCCGTGCAATTCAGGTTCGGTAATTCCCTTCAAGCCGAATTCCGGCGTGTTGGTTTTTCATAAAATCACGAGTCCGGCTTGCTTGTAACGCCTGACGAGTTCACTGTCCTGGGTTGGGATATAGTTTTTTAACGCCTTTGATCCCATTGTCAGGGGAACTCCGGCAAAATCTCCCAACAGATCCTT
>JASFTL010000039.1:0-14020 GCA_050053555.1 Desulfobacterales bacterium | reverse complement strand
TCTATTTTGATGTGAAACACACCTATGCCACCGTAAGAGGCCAGTTCAACGATTTTTCAGGCAGGTTACAATTTGATCCGCACAACCTGGAGCTGAGCAAGGTTACGTTTGAGGTCAATACCAAAAGTATAAACACGGGTATCCCCAACCGCGATAATCATCTACGCTCAGAAGAATTTTTTGCGGTGAACAAATTTCCGGCCATGACATTTCAATCAACGGGTGTAAAACAGAAGAAAGGGAATCAATACACATTAGAGGGAAATCTCACCATCAAAGGAAAAACAAACGCAGTCGCTGTTCCATTTACGTATTTCGGCATACGGGAAAATCCCTTGAAAAAGGGATACATGGTTGCTGGATTTGAAGCCCGCTTTTCTATCGACCGCTTGGATTTTCGGGTCGGGACGGGAAAATACGTTGAGATGGGTGTCATCGGAAAAAAGGTTGACATTTTAATTGCGCTCGAGGTTTTGAAGCGCAAATAGTTCATGCGCATCGGTTGACAAATGACGGGATGGTTATCCTAATCTGCAAAATGCCCTAACGGCGGTGATCCTAAAAAATAAGAAATTTAGATATTGCGTTCGCACATCTAACAAATTTTAAGTCCCTTTTGTCAAAAACATCAATATTCTATTACGCCGGAGCGTTTCTCATTTGAAGCTATGAGTTCAAGTCAACGAGCAGATATCAGTGCGATCCCTAAGATGGTTAGCACGACACCAAAAAGCTGAGAACGGCGCAATCGTTCTTTCAAAATCAGGGCTGCTAAAATTACGGATACGACTGGATAAAGAGAACTGACGACTGAGACCAGGCTCAACATGCCTTTCGTCGTTGCAGTTGTATATGAAAAGGCGGCAGTGGCGTCTAATATTCCGATGGCGAACACTGCCGGCAGGTGGATGGCATTCACCTTTAAAGTTGGACGTTTATATAAAACAGCAGGTAAAAGAAACAGAAAAAATGATGATCGTGACACCATCGCAGCCCATAGGGGATCAACAGAGCCTGCCAAGTCCATAACCACGTAAAAGACACCAAAACCCAAAGCAGCTCCGAAAGCAGGTACGATTCCGGCGGCGAGGTGTTTTTCCTGTTTAGTCGTTTTTTCTAAGGAAACCAACACGCAGCCGCCGATCGCCGTTACCATACCAAGTCCTTGAATAAGATAAAGAACCTCGCCGCGAATGAGACCGGCAATCACAGGCAGCATAACGCACAGGGCGCTGATAGGAACTACAATGGATATAGCTCCGATAACGAGCCCGTAGTATAAGCAATAAAGTCCTCCGATTCCTGCTGCGCCACCCAATACGGCATAAAAAAGGTTTGGGTCTTTAGGCAACGATAAACCTCGCACTCCTATAATAATGAAAAGCATCCCTGATCCCGCTATGCTTGAAAACACAAGCAGCGTCAGCACTGGCATGACTTTACTTTTCATTCCGGCCAGAAACCCTGACGTTCCCCAGCTCAAGCAGGCGATAAACGCTAAGCTTATGGCAAGCATTATCCGTCTCTTTCAACACCATCAGTCGTGTTTGAAAATTATTTCCTCATCAAATCATCTCCAATTTTCATTTTCCACCGCATCAAACGCCCTATCGTACATCACCTTCATTGATTCGAAATTTTTGTATAGCCCACTCAACCCAAGATGTTGCATTGGCTGCCACTATTGATTTTTGGTTGATTGCCATGAAGCCTTAATCATAAATTTTTGCGGATAACTAAAAGATTTCAACCGAGCAGCATCTTAAAATTTTATTATTTCTTGCCTTTATAAAATAAATAACCACACCTACCGTTCATCAATCGGCACAAATTTTGTCTGTGTCGGGCCGGTATAGATCTGTCGCGGTCGGCCGAGCTTCCAGTTGGGATCATCCATGCTTTCCTTCCACTGGGCAATCCAGCCCGGCAATCTGCCGATGGCAAACAATACCGTAAACATGTTGGTGGGAATGCCGATGGCCCGCAGAACAATACCGCTGTAAAAATCGACATTGGGATACAAGTTATGTTCAATGAAATAATCGTCTTTTAATGCCAATACTTCGAGTTCCTTGGCAATATCCAGCAGCGGATCGGAGATATTCAGTTTGGCTAACAGCGTATCACACATTTTCTTCATAATTTTGGCCCGCGGATCATAGGTCTTGTAAACCCGGTGCCCGAATCCCATCAAGCGGAACGGATCTTTCTTATCCTTGGCCCTTTCAATGACCTTGCCCATATTCTTGTTTTCAGCGATATCGCTGAGCATTTCAACGACAGCCTGGTTGGCCCCGCCGTGCAGGGGGCCCCACAGAGCGGCGATGCCGGCAGAAATAGCAGCATACAGCGTTACCCGGGCGCTGCCCACCAGCCGCACAGCCGAGGTGGAACAATTTTGCTCATGATCGGCATGTAAAATCCAGAACACGCGTAAGGCGTTGACCACATCGTTATCGATCTGGTAAGGTTTAACCGGCGAATCGAACATCATGTTTAAAAAGTTGGCGCAGTACGCCAGATCCGGTCTCGGGTACACCACCGTGTGACCTCTTGAAATTTTATAAGACATCGCCGCCAGCGTTCGAATCTTGGAAAGCAAGCGGGTTACGGTTATATTAATTTCTTCTTCCAGATTTTGAAACTCGGGATAGAAGCTCCTCAGGGCATTGACCATCGATGAAAGAATCCCCATGGGATGGGAAGATCGCGGAAAGCTCTCGTAAAAGGCGCGCATGTCCTCGTGCACCAGCGAATTGTCATTGAGCAAAACTGAAAAACGCCTCAGCTCATCCCGATTGGGTAACCTTCCATTGATCAAAAGATAAGCGGTCTCTTTAAAAGTGGCCTGCTCGGCCAGCTCTTCAACCGGAATACCGCGATATCTCAAAATACCCTTTTCTCCGTCCATAAATGTTATTGAACTGACACAGCTGCCGGTATTGCCATATCCGGGGTCCAGCGTGATAAAACCCGTCCTTGTCCGCAACTGAGAAATATCGATGGCCTTTTCCCCTTCAGAGCCCTCGACAACCGGAAGTTCATATTCCTTTTTGCCGTAACGCAGTTTAATTGTGTCTTTCATGAGCATTTTTATCCTTAATTAGATAGCGTCTCAAACCCCCTCTATTATTTTGATCGCTTATGCGTTTGTGCTTACCATTTTCTTATCTAGGATCGTTTACTTGTCAAGCCCTCTATGATAACACACATAAACAACCGGTACGCCGTATCATTCAGCAATCTAAAATCAAAATGGGGAGCTGCCATGACCTTCAAAGAAAATCTGTTGACGAAATTAAAAATCAATCGCTTAGCGGCCAAGGTCCTTGACTCCATCGGACCGGTGGAAAGCGGCAGCAAGGTAGATAAAGACACCATGCGCAGCCTGTTGGAATTGAGCCCTTATAAGTATCAAAAATCACGGGATCTTGATCTATTTGTCCAGGGAATTGATCAGGAGCAGAAAAAGATTTTTGTACTGGACAATGAATTGCCGATTTATAAAACGACGATTGAAGATGTAACCATGCGTAAGAGCCCGTTGATCAGCGAAATGGTCAAAATCCGCAACATCATCAAAATACTCAAAGACAGCGATGTGAAGCTCAGCCGCAAGGACGAATCCGTCAAAGCCATTCAAAAAGAGTGCATCGATCAGCTCGATCTTTCTTTTAATGAATCCGACATCGACGGAATTGCCAAAGATGGGCAGGCTTCCTTAGAAAGGGATTATCCCGATGGGGTGATCGAATGCCTGGAGCTGTTTGCGGAGTTGCTGGATTACCAGCCGGCACCCAAAGCCTTTCAGCTCGCTCGTCATAAAATATTAGGAACGCTGAATCCCAAAGCCAGTGGTGAAGAGTTATTTGGCCCGATGATGATTTACAGCCTGATTCACGGTACCCTCAAGCTCATCGAAGAACAGATCAGCAGCTTGAATACGACCAAAATAGAGCTTGTCCAAAAGGTGGCAGCCGGCAAACAAAAGGCTGCCGCCGAAGGCGCTGCCGTTTTCGATTACCTAAAAAAAGCGGTTTTGGAAAAATAAGTTTAACGCCATCGGTCCGGACCGCAGCTTATTTTTTCTCGTAATCCTTATTCTACCGATGGAACCACCATTACGGGGCATGGCGCGTGTCCGATCACATTTTGGGCGACGCTGCCCATGAGGAGGCGCTTGATCCCTGACCGACCGTGGGTTCCCATGAGGATGAGATCGATTTTTCTTTCCTTGGCCTCCTGGACAATGAACTCGTGAGGTTGCCCCCCCATGCGAACGATGATCTCGCAGGGCATATCGGCTTTGTCGAATTTTTGTTTGGCCCGTTCCAGATGCTGCCTGACCTCCTCGGACATTTTCTCCACAAGGGCAGGGGCAACCGCCATTTGTTCGGGGTAGAGATCGACAACGCCGATCGCAAAAATTTCACTATTACAAATCCGTCCCAGGCTGACGGCCTGATCCACCGCTGCATCGGCAAAGACAGAGCCGTCAACGGCCACCAGGATTCTTTCACCCCGGGTCAAGGGACATGCGCATACATCTGTTGCCATCATCAGACCCTCCTAAAAAGGCTCAACAAACGGTTATGATATATTCAACAAAATTCAAAACTTTAGTGCATGCCAACAATGCCGATCATGGACAAAGCGACAAGCGCGGCTACCCACAGGGCAAGACCAACGTAAAGATAAATCTTGTCAGACGCATATGCAAGCGCTGAGGCAACCAGGGCCCACAGGGCGACGCTGCAGCCCAGCGCCAACCCAAATTGGGTAAAACCATCACCATAGGTGAAATGCTTGAGGTAAAAATGTCCTCCGGGAAATTCACCGCCAACCTCCTGCCATACCGTCTGAGCATCTTTGCCCTCAAAAATGGCATTAAAGAGCTTATAGGGATTGAGAACGTTGTTGTCCGGTGATGCCACGGATATGACCGGACCGATCATGCAAATAATCGCGGCGAGGATGGTGACCCAGTAAACAATGGCCCCATACGTTGTTTGTGCACGCGGCATTTTCGGGGTTTCTAAATCGCTCATGACATCACCTCCTTTAGGAACCCGCTCGCGTGAATTTGATAATGGAACGGGTTACAGCTGCAAAAATAACGATAAAGACCAAACCATTGAGCCATACCGGCACCTCTCCGATGACACCCAGCATGCCGAGGCCCTTGGTCAGCAGTCCGAAGCACGCAAAGAACATGAACCCGATTAACAGGAATCTGACAAAACCGGCCTTGACCCGGATCAGAATCAGGGCACCGAGCAAACCGCCCAGGACCTGCCCGACCAGCCAGGGCGCCGCAAAGACGGGGATGATGGCTCCCATCAGCAGATAGGGCCATACGCCGATACAGTCGCCCATTCCAAGCAGAACCCCGCTGTTGGCGGCAGCCACCTTGAGCGGAACAGCCATGATGACGTTTTGGGCCGGCACGATGGCCCAGCCGGCTCCCAGACCGAAAAATCCGGAAAGCAGACCGACACCGATAATGGCAATAACCACCCAGCCGGCTCTGGTCAATGGATAATCAATGACTTTGTTCAGGGAGACTTCGCGGTACGGTTGTGAAAGCTTGAGCCACTTGGTAAAACCGTCCACTTTTTTGACCTCGGGCCACTCTATTTTCTTGCCGCCGACCAGAAAATAAACGGCCAGGGAGCAGAGAATGAGCCCCAGGGCCAGACGTACAAGACCTTCCCCGGTTTCTCCCAGGTGCTGGGCCACGTAAATGGCGCCCTGGGCGCCTCCAAAGGCTCCCACACCGTAGGCGGCTGCACAGAAAATACAGATTTTCAGATTGGCCAAACCCCCTTTCATAAAGGGCCCTGTAGAGACCAGACCGCTGAACATGGCCACGATCAGACCCGTTGCCCTGACGATGAGGCTGTCTACAGGAGTGAAGGCCAGCATGAAAGGCGTAAACAAAACACCGCCTCCGATACCGCCGATCACGGCTACCAGCGCGATGGCAAAACTCAGAAAAAAGAATCCAAAAAGCCATCCCCATATGGCTCCGCCGGACATCTCTCCGGGTTGCGTTTCGGCAGTCCCCGTGATCAAGCCCAGTGCGACGTATGAAATGATGAGCACCAGCAGCATCACGTTCACTTCAAGCCACGGGGATCTGAAAAATTTGCCCATTCCTCGCCTCCTCTATCATTTGATTGTTGGAAGAAAGGTCAACTAACATATACGATTATGCTTGTCAAACAAATAGACGACTGGACAGACGGGAAAAGCAATTAATACAAAAACTTATAAATTGACTTCTTTTTAAGAACCATTGAAAAAATTCTCTATATATCGATTTTTCCAACCGGGTGTCGCCTTTAATCGGATTCTACGAGGGATATCCTCGATACAGCCAAATTAGCCAAGGAAAACGGTTACCAATCGTCGTTCAAAGGGCAGCTGATCTGTCTTGATTATCATAAGCAGCTTGCTCTTCGGCGACTTATTTTTTTTAGCGCCTATGGCCTCAAGATATTTGCAATCTTCTTAGCGATTATAGAATATATTTTCTTGACATGTGAGAAGCCCCAAATGTATCTAATTAGTGGACTAAGGTTGAATTTAAAGAATAAATTAATAACCGTGTGATACAAACAAAAAGGGGGGAGTGTTATGAAAAAAGGTATAACTGCTTTAGTCATAGTAATTGCTGTTATAGCCGTAATTCTTTATTTTGTGTTAAAGCCTCCGGTCGCAAAAGAAGTCGTCGTATATACCTCGTTGGAAAATGAAGAGATTGTGGAATATCTTAAGTTGGCCAAAAAGGAGCTTCCAGACCTCGAGATTAATGCAATTCGACTGTCCACTGGAGAACTAGGAGCGAGGATGCTTGCTGAGCGCGATAATCCACAAGCCGATTGTATCTGGGGATGGGCGGTCACCAACATGGCGGAATTTGTCGGAAAGGACATGCTGGTGCAATACAAACCAGAGGGCTGGGACAAGATCCCGGCGAACTTCAAGGACCCCAACGGTTACTGGACAGCGATTGACCTGTATGCCGCCGCTTTGGTTCCGAATACCAAAGTTCTGGAGCAGAAAAATTTGCCCATGCCCAAGGGCTGGAATGATCTTTTGAATCCGGTCTATAAGGGCGCATTGATCATGCCGAACCCGGCAAGCTCCGGCACGGGCTTTTTGCAGGTGGCCAGCCTCCTGGTGATGCTGGACCCGGATTATAAAAACAAGCCAATCGAAGAAAATAAAGCCTGGGATTTCCTTAAAGAGCTCGACAAGAATATGGGCCAGTACATCAAGAGCGGCTCCAAACCCGCCAAACTGACCGCAGCCGGCGAATATGCGGTGGGCGCTTCTTTTGCTTTTGTGTATTCCTCATTAAAGAAAAAGGGGTCTCCAGTTGCGCTGGTCATGCCTGAAGAAGGCGCCGGATACGAGCTCGAGGCCAATGCGCTGTTGAAAGGTGCCAAGCATGAAGCGGCCGCCAAAAAGTTCCTGGACTGGGCCATCAGTGAAAGTGCAATGAAAGAATACGCAAAATTTAAGCTCGGCGTAACCTATCCGGGTATCGCTGGACCCTCGGACCTGCCGGCTTTGGAAAGCATCAAACTGGCCCCCATGGATTTTCCGTGGCAATCCGAAAATCGCGCCAAGATCCTGGAGGTCTGGCAAAACCATTTCCTGCGATAAGCAGGAATTAAGTGACGCTTAAAAAAACTTCATGGATCCTCTTCGGAGGATCCATGAAGTTTTGCCTTTATAGTGGTTGTTAAAAAAACGTTTCGTTATTCGAACGTTTTTTTCTACAACCACTTATACCGCAATTCCGTATTTCGGAACATTTTAATGGAAAGCGGTGAAAATGGACCTTACTTATGGAAACCACTTCCAGACAACTCGTTTTAAAAGACATTAGCAAACATTTCGGCACGCTAGTGGCGGTCAAAGATGTTGATCTTGTTATCGAACCCGGTGAATTTATCTGTTTTTTAGGTCCCAGCGGATGCGGCAAAACTACCCTTTTGCGAATCATTACCGGATTCGAGCAGCAAACAACCGGAGATGTCATTTACGATGGAAAAGTGATTAACGATGTTATTCCGCAAAAAAGAGATTTTGGAATTGTGTTTCAGTCGTATGCCCTGTTTCCCAATATGACGGTGCACCAAAATGTTGCCTTTGGTTTAAAGATGCGCAGGATGCCGCCAAAGCTGATCGATGAACGCGTCAGCGAAATACTGCAGCTTGTGGGGTTAACTGAATGGGAAAGCCACTATCCTTCACAACTGAGCGGCGGGCAGCAGCAGCGCGTGGCGCTGGGGCGAGCGCTGGCCATCAAACCCAACGTCCTGCTGCTCGATGAACCCTTAAGCGCGCTGGATGCCAAGATCAGAATACGCCTGCGGACCGTTATCAAAAAGCTGCAGGAAGAACTGGGCATTACGATGATTTATGTCACCCATGATCAGGAAGAAGCCCTGGCGCTGGCGGATCGGGTCGCCATTATGCGGGACGGGGAGATCAGGCAGATTGGTTCGCCCTGGGAAATCTATAAACAACCCAAAACCAGCTTTATTGCGGAATTTGTGGGAACTTCCAATTTTATCACCGGAAAGAAAAAAAACGGCAAGGTCCTGTTTGGACGCCTGGAGCTGGCGGTATCCAACCTTGATGATACCGAGAAAGAGACCGTTTATCTTGCCATTCGACCCGAAAATATCGAACTGGTCGATGAATTGCGCTCTGCTGAAAATTATTTGGCCTCCAATGTGGTTGAAGTTGAAGCCGAGGTGATTAATTTTCTGGGGGCGATTGTAAGAATTACCTTCATTCTTGAAGATGAAGAAATGTTAGTCGACATTTCGGAAAAAGAGTTTGAACGTCTGAATTTAAAACGAAAGGATAAATTTAAACTTTATTTTCCGCCGGAGGCATTTCATCAGTATTCGGAATTATTCAGAAAACTGATTTAGAAGTTGCCTCAAAAATGCATCTAACGCCCAAGGGCTTTGTTTCCCCGATGAATCGGGATTACACATCTATTTTTATGAAGATTAAGGAGTGTATAAAACCAATTCAAAATGCTCGAATACTAAATTGTATGCTCCACTTTTGAATCGGTTTTCGCCTTGCCCTTGGACGTGATCTACTATTTTTGAGACAACTTCCATAATCTCATGAATTATAACTTAAGTTCGGAAAATATTTAAGGGATCTCCGAATAGGTTAAAATTTGAGATTTGCAATATGGACACTTCCCCATCAACCGCTGCCACTGCACCACAGTATCAGGTTTCTGCCGCACGGATGGAAATCGATCGCTTTATTATTCCCGCCGTCACCCTTTTTATCGGCCTGCTTCTTTGCTTTTTCATGCTTTTTCCCCTGTCGGCCATCCTCAAGATGAGTTTTTTCAAAGGCGGCGAGTTTGGCCTGGCCAATTTCACCCTGGCGAATTTCCAGAAATATTTCACCACGGCCTACACCCTCAGAGCGCTGTGGCACAGCCTGTACGTGTCGATGGCCACCACCATTATTGTCACGATTATTATTTTCTTTTACGCTTATGCCATGACCCGCACAACGATCCGCGGAAAAACCTTTTTCCGCAATGTCATCATGATGCCCCTCATAGCGCCTTCCATCGTACAAGCCCTGGCGCTGATTTATCTGTTCGGCCGCAATGGACTGATTACAGCTCATCTTTTGAAAACCGACTGGAGCATTTATGGGGCCACCGGGATTATTGTATCCGAAGTTCTGTATTGCCTGCCGCATGCGTTTGTGATTTTATATACCACCCTTTCAGCGGTGGATATCCGCCTGGATGAGGCGGCCGAAAGTCTGGGCGCAACGCCCTTCAAGGTGTTTACCCGCATCACGGTTCCATCAGCAAAGTACGGCATCTTCAGCGCTGCGGCTCTGACCTTCAATTTGACCATCACCGATTTTGGCAATCCAGTGGTTATCGGCGCTGATTACAACGTTCTGGCCACCGAAATCTATGCTCAGGTCACCAATTTGTACCGCTTTGACCTGGGGGCCACCATCAGCATCATTTTGCTGGTTCCTTCGATTATGGCGTTTATGCTAAATTATTATATCTCCCGCAAGACATTTTCCATGATCAGCGGAGCTGCCAGACCCGTCATTCCACCGTCGAGGCCGTTGAAAAAGATATCTTACACGATCTATTGCAGTCTGATCACTTTTGCGATTTTTATGGTATTTGCCACGGTCATCATCGGCTCTTTTGTTAAGACTTGGCCCTATGACTGGTCGCTGACTTTTGCGCACTACAAATTTCCATCGATCGGCGGGTATTCTGCCATCTGGACCAGCGTGTGGGTTTCTTTAATTGTGGGTTTTGCCGGCGCATTTATTACCCTGGTTGCCGGCTATATTATGGAAACGCGCAAGCCTTTTTTCAAACAGACGATTTATCTGTTGTCGGTGATGCCGGCCGCCATCCCCGGTCTGGTAATGGGGCTGGGCTATATCCTGGCCTTTAACAAACCGTATTACATCTTCTACGGAACCCCCTGGATCATTGTGATCAACATCGTGATCTGTAATTTTACCCTGGGCATATTATCCAGCATTTCCAATCTGAGGAATATCGATCCATCCATCGAAGAAGCCTCTATCAGCCTTGGCGGGGATACCTTCCGCACGTTTTTCAGAATTATCTTTCCGCTTTCAAGGGTCGCCTTCTTTCAAAACTTTGTCTATTTTTTCATGCGCTCAATGACCACCATCAGTGCCGTCATTTTCCTGGTCTCCGCCACCGTTCATCTGGCGGCCATTGAAATCATCATGCTGGACAATGATGGTTGGACAGCAAGTGCCAATGCCATGTGCACCTGCATTATTGTGATCGTGCTGATGATGCTGGGGATTTTACAGATTGTCGCCAAAAAAACCGGCAGGCGACCAGAGGGGCTGGTTTCTGAGGTATAGTTCAGAGGTTAAATTACAGAAGACTGATGTCAGATGTCAGACGTCGGGTGACAGAAAACAGTCCGCCTTTTGTCTTCGGCTCGGCTGCCTTCGACATGAGCTCAGGCCGAATGTAGCTCGTCGCAGGCTGTCATCTGTTTTCTGTGCTCTGTCCTCTGTATCTTCCTGAACTCTAAACCTCCTATCGTTTTAGCACATGGATGGCACGCGGCACTGTCACTTTGACCTTGGCCTTCTTCTTAAATTTTTCAGATCCCATGGGGTTGTAGTGATCAACCACCATCTCTTTGTCTCCGAATTTGACGGTATATTTGGCAAGGTTGCCGGCATACATTTGACTTTCCACCGTCCCATGAAACGTATTCGTTCGTTCGGTTCCGTGTGACGGGGAAAGTGAAACGGTTTCCGGCCGAATGACCAACAAGACCTCATCGCCCACTTTTATGTCTTCTTGATCATGTTCTAATTCGAGTTTGCCATACTCTGTGATGACGTAAGATGTATCCGTCTCTTCGTCTATGGTATCAACGGTTCCTTCGAGAAAATTAACATATCCCACAAATCCGGCAATAAACTCGTTGGCCGGTCGCTCGTAAATATCGATAGGAGACCCAATTTGCTGGATGACGCCGTCATGGAGTACAAGCAGCCGGTCGGAAATGCTCATGGCTTCATATTGATCGTGGGTGACGAAAATAGTGGTGACCCTGATTCGTTCCTGAATATTTCTGATCTCCTCCCGCATGACCACCCGCAGATTGGCATCCAAATTGGAAAGCGGTTCGTCCAGAAGCAGCACCTTGGGTTCCAGAGCGAGCGCCCTGGCCAGCGCCACGCGCTGTTGCTGGCCGCCGCTGATGCGGTCAATGGTTCGATCACCCAGGCCGTCCATGTGGACCAGGGAGAGGAGTTCTTCGACGCGGGTATCAATTTTTTCCTTGGGCCATTTTTGCAACTTCAGTCCGAAACCGATATTCTTTCTGACATTCATGTGAGGAAAAAGCGCATAGCTTTGGAAAACCATTTTGGTATTGCGCATATTCGGCGGCAACTTCCCGATGTCTTCTCCGTCAAGAATCACCTGCCCGGACGTCGCTGTGGTGAAACCACCCACAATTCTCAGCAAGGTCGTTTTGCCGCATCCGCTCGGCCCCACAAAGGTCAGCAATTCGCCTTTGTCGATCTCGGCCGAAATCCCTTTGAGTACTTCCACATCCCCAAAGCTTTTATAGATATCTCTTAATTCCAGCATAGGTGTTTTTGTTGCTTGCATAATCTTAGCTCGCTTCGTTTATAATTGGAATGATGGAATAATGGAATAATGGGAAAATGGAGGAATGCGTTATTGATAGAATACCCAATTACAGGAAAATAAAAAAAGGATATTATCTTTTTGAAAAACCAACCTTCCAATATTCCACAATTCCATTATTCCATGGTTGAGGCAAAAACAGAGGCCTCAGTAATATAATATTTTTTCCGCTGCGTCGGGACAGAATCTCCGAGACATTTAGGCTCCTTGCTTGGTACTGACATCGAGACCGGTTTTTTTGGCAATGATTTGGAGGATACCGAGTGAAATGGCAACGATCGCGATCACTTTCATCGTTGTTGCCGAAGCCAGACCCAATTCCCCGAGCTGGGCCGTCAAATAAATATATACAGATGCCAGATCAAAGCCCGGGGTCACCAGAAAGATCACCGAGCTCAATGACATCATGGTTGTCATAAAGGTATAGACAAATCCTGCTACAAATGCAGAAAACATAATGGGCAGAACGACCTTGAAAAATATGGTTAGAAAATCTGCACCCAGGTCGGCCGAGGCCTCTTCGATTTCGACGCTGATCTGGTGCAGCTTGCTGATTCCGGCTTCAACACCCACCGCCAGGAATCGAAACACACAGTTTAAAATAATAATCCAGATGGTTCCGGTCAGCAGAAATGGCGGGCGGTTGAAAGCCATGATATACCCCACACCGATAACCGTGCCGGGAAGTGCAAAACCGGACAGCGCGACCATTTCCATGATTTGTTTGCCGGGAAATTTTCCCCGCATAATCACATAGGCCAGCAAGGTTCCCACGATGGCACCGACCAGACCGGCACCCAGCGAAACCTTGATGCTGTTCCAAATCGCAATGTTCGACTGGGTATTGAGGACGTGATCGATGACAAAGGTATTATCGACACCGACAATCTTGACAAATGACCCCAGCAGAATTACACCGAAGCTCAATAGTACCATTATGGCAACGGATAGGCCGATGATCATAAAAGGGATTTTGATAACCGGCGCCATGGGTTTGGGCTCGGCCGCCATACCTTTTCCGGTGATCGTTGCGTAACCCCTGCCCTTCAGAACGTAATTATGAAGAATGAATATCAGCACGCAGGGTGTGATCAGAACCACGGAGAGCACGCTGGCCATATTGAAGTCACCTTCACCTGTAATCGCCAAGTAGGTGTCCACCGCCAGAAAGGGGGTCCTCCCCCCCAGAATCGCGGGGTTACCGAATTCGGCGATGGTCATCACAAAAACCAGCAGGGCTGCTTTTAAGAGGCCGGGGGCCGCCAGGGGAACGGTGATGGAGCGAACGATCCGAACTTCAGATGCCCCCATGTCGCTGGCCGTTTCTTCCAGGCTGGGGTTCAGTGAGTTGAGGACATTTTCGATCATCATGAATGACAGCGGCAGAAACGCCAAGCATTGGGCCGCAATAAGCCCGGTCCAGCTGTAAATGTTAAAATCCAGGTTAAACAGGTTGTTAATCAAACCGTTGCGGCCAAAGAGAGTAATCAAAGAAATGGAAAAGATATAAGGCGGAGCCGCCAGAGGGAGCAAGGCACAAATTTTCAATGGTTTTCTCAGCCATATAGGACCCCGCGTCGTCAAATAGGCAAAACAGAAGCCGACGATCAGCAATATGATCATCACGGCAAAACCCAGGATAAGGGTGTTAAAAAGTGACCAGTAGTAAAAGTTATAACTGAAAAACTCGACATAAAAGTCGAATGTGAAACCGTCCTCTCCCCAAAAGCTTTTGACCAGTACATACCCGATCGGCAATAGAAG
>JASFTL010000038.1:0-14021 GCA_050053555.1 Desulfobacterales bacterium | reverse complement strand
GTCCAGAATCCCTAAACATTCGTTGATCACATGCACCCCCGCCATGGTATAGAGGGTCAGGTTTTGCATCGTCTCCGCACCGGCCTGGTAATCAACCCGCTTTGCATCGGTTAGGCCTGCCATGGTACGCGACGGAAGGCCATAATATTCACGGGCCATCTGGATTCCGGCAATATTGACCAGAGCGCTCTGAGGCGATCCAGTTACCGCATAGAAATTTTTCATGTTCACCATAAAGGTGCCCGCAGAATAAACCACGGGTGTGCCGGGATTGATCATCTGGGCACAGGTAAGAGCTGCCAGGTTCTCGGCATTGCAAAGCACTGCCAGGCCTTTGAAATCCATGGGGCCGGTCACCCCCGGCATGAGACCCGGCAAAATGAACAGGGCCTGCTTTTTTTCGGCATACGCCTGCATCGTCTCACAGGTCAGCGGTTCGAAGCACAGAGGGCTGGCCGGATTGACCCCGTAAGCAACAGCCACGTGGGCGTCCAGATAACCCTTTTGACCGAAGGCGATTTCGATGATGTCGAAAACGTGTCGAGCCTCCTCAAGAGTTGCCGCCTGACCGATCAGCGGTTTGTTGCTGTGGCGCATCAGGTGATGAACCAGTCTTGCCGGTTTGCACAGCTCAGCAAGGTCGCTGGGTTCCACTGGAATAGAGCCCACCAGGTTGACATTGTGGCTGTTTTCGCAAAGCCTGACGATATTGTCGAAATCCGAAAGCGTCGCCAGTCGTCTGTGGCCTTTAAGGTCCTGGATGAAAATCGTTCCATTTCCGGGCGCCACAACCGTGGTTTCTTGATTTCCGCCGACCCGGACTCCTGAAACCCCGTTTCGCCCCACCATGGTGAAGCTTTTCGGAGTCACCTCCAAAGCTTCGGATACCATCTTCTCTGAGAGATAAACGCGTTTGCCATCGACTTTTTGCCCTTTGCGTGTAAAACGATGGATCAGTGTTTCATTGTCGAAGATCACGCCGGCCCTGGCAAGTAGTTGTAAGCTTTGCTCGTGGATGGACTCCAGCGTGTTTTTGTCGACGACTCTGAGTAAAAAAGCTTCCGGCACCATATTTCTTCGTTACTGCAGAGCTGGCAAAGCCCTGTCCAGTGGATTTAATAACCTTAATTCAATTACGAAACGAAAGGCAGGCCTCAAACATCGCCACAGGGCACAATAGTGGTGGCAAGGGTACCGCCGAAATCAATGGGAATGCGATCCGTTTCCTGGTGATCAACCGCTGTCAATAGGCGCTCTCTATGGGCCATACGAGCCATCATTTTTTCCTAATTATAGCCAGGTTTTACAAGGAGTCCGCGGTGTCAGCTATAAATCTGTGTGCAACAGGTTGGTCTTTTTCCAGCACCGGCGGCTTGACGGTAACCGTTTCCCTCTAATTTCAAATAAAGATGTTTGTATCGGTACTATAATAGTAACATTAACACTATAATAGCACCATTAACATCGTTTTTTTGCGATTGTCAAGAACTTTTTTATTTTTAAAATAAGGCTGATGTAACATAAATACGCTTAAAATTTGGATGCTGGCAGGCGATAATCAAATCAGATGAATATCTTTAGCGGTTTAAACGGATTTTAAGAATGGCCAAAAAATATTCTATTGAAATGTCAAATTTAGACAGCAGGGATTTCGAATTTAAATATCCGCAGACGTGACCGTTTCTGATAGTTCAGTGGCTAATTTTGTGAGAACTCCCGGAAAGTTTCGAATAATGGAATCCAGTGAGTATTCAGAGGCAGGGAAATCAAGACTGACAGCACCGACGATGCTTTTTTTACGAAAGTTCATCAGGGGCGCTCCGATGCTGATAAGGCCCTCTACATACTCTTCATTATTAATTGAGTATCCACGCATACGCGTTAATTCAATATCTTTTAAAATTTCTTCAATATCAACTAAGGTGTTCGGTGTCAGTTTTTTTATGGGGATCTTCTTTAGAATATTCGATAATTCATTTGGCTCAAGTTTGGCTAAAATCGCCTTACCCAAGGCACGAGCATAGAGCTCATCCATTATCACCGGAAGTCGAAAGTAAATAAGATTTGGCATTTCTCGCCGATAAAGCGATATTAACGTATGTTCATGCAATAATGCTGAGTCGATAGATATCTTTTGTTCGAAAAAAGTCTTATCAATAATTGGTTTAACACTTTGTAATATATCGAATCCATGAAAAAAATGATGTCCGAGCACAAAGGCTCTCGGGCCTAAACTCAGCGATTTGTTGTTTAGGCTTTTTCTTAAATACCCCATCTGTACCAGTGTATTTACCAAGCGGTATGTTGATGTTTTATTAATTCCGGTCAGTCGGGATATTTCTGATAGCCCCCGGTGTTGATGATCACGGTCAAAAAGATCTAATATGATCAGTCCCTTTTCAAGGGTTTTTGAATAGTATTGTTTATTTTTAATCGTCATCAGAATTTTACCTACGATATCTGGAATAATTTTCTAATATAATAACGATTTTACGATATTCGCAATAATAATTTAAAATAAATGATTATTTATCAGATGCGACGACGATGATTATTGTTTTTATAGTTGAGTTTTATGACGCAGGAATGTTTTGGCGGCGACTTCGATAGTACGAATATTCAACCAGGGTGGCGTTGATGTTCATGGTCTCGGGCGCCAGCGCACGCAGATCGGGCGCGCTGAAGACGGCCATGGCTTCTTTTGAAATTTTGCCGTGCACCTTGAAATTCACAATGCTGTCTGGCGGAATTTCAAACAGGCGGGATTGTATCCAGGCCTGGATCTGACTGCTGTTCATGCCGACGGCATGCAGATCCAGTTGGACCATCGGGCGTGCCGGCAACTGGTGGAAGGTCCAATCCCTCAGTTTTCCAAATGAAGTTCCGGCGGTCTCAAACTGCAGGATTAAATACCCCTTTTTTTCATTTTTTTCGGCAAAAGAAGTGCGCTCGATCGAACCGGGATAAAATACCGGCGCCTGGAGCGCTCTGTCTTTCAGATCCTTTGTCAATACTTGAAAACGATGGATGTGTCCGGCCAGAGTTGCGCAAAACGCTGGGGGGATGTCGGTGGTGCGAACGACGTCGTGGGCGTAGCGGAAAGTGTAGCCACGGGGTCCGACGGTGGCACCGTCTACTGACTGGTGAATGCAAAGCACCCGACTGTCGGCTTTTACCCCGTGCCAACCGGTCTGGTCGACGATGTCTAAGAAATTTCGCCGGATTGCGGTTCGTACAAATGGAAAGCCCGCTAAGGCCAAAGAACCGTTTTGGGTTTGGAGCAGGAAGGTGCGCGGATGATCGAAAACATGAATGTTCGCATGCTCGGCCAGATAGCCATGGGGTATGGCAGAACGTTCATGATTACCGGGTACCAGATAGACGGAAACCCCGGTATCGGCCACCCGCTTGATGGGTTCAAATGCCATTTCGACCAGCCGGGGGGGCACCTTGCTGCGATATAAAACGTCACCGCCGTGGACAAGCGCGTCCACTTCACCGCATAAGGCCGGTGACAGGGCGCGTTCAAAATTGGCAAAGAAATCCGGGCCGCGCCTGCGCCGTTGGATGCGCGGGCGAAAGGGCAGGTCAAATCCCAGGTGCGTATCGGCGATCATAAGAATGCGGATTATACCCATGGCAGGACTTTGGCCAGTTGTCTGCGGTTCAGGACGGCCTGCGGGCGCAAGCGAATTTCAATTTTTCGGCCCTCGGCGAGCAGTCGCCGCATTTCGGTGGTTACGACACGCAGGCGCTCATAAGTTGCTAAATCAATTTTTTTTTGTCGACTTAACATACATTTGGCATATCCCGGTGATAGCGGTATTGTTTTTCCGCTGGACATCTCCTGGCGATGCCCAACGGCACCGTTCTCAAACAACAGGACAATTTTGTGCCGGCCGTTGGAGCCGCGTGCTTCCCAGGCCAGCGATGATTGGCTCAGCAGGCACAACCAGCGGGCGCGTCGCATGATAAGCGCACTACGCATGGTAAATTTTTCGATACCGCGGGCAACCGTTTCAGGCGTCCAACTCGGTGCTTCGTCGACTTCCAATCCTTGATCAACGGGCTCTTCTTGAACGGTTTCTTTCACGGTTTCGGTTTGAGCTTTTGCAAGCTCCGCGAGCCGTTCGCGCCAGAGTTTATGACCCAGTCTGGTTACGGCCCGTAACGGGGACGAATGGCTTAAGCGTTCCAGGTGATGGTGGCGAAATAAGTCCAATCCCCCCGCCAGGCAATCCGGCTCCGGGGCATAGGTTTCCGGCACACCCAGAATGGCGTATCCGATCTCGAGAACTTCATCTTGGGTGATGTCTTGAAGTTTTGCATGCCAGATCCCAAACGCAGCCATGGCATCGGTTAGGTTCCCTTCCGGAAGCGGACCGATGCCATGGATGTTATCGGGTTCAACAGAGCGCTTTTGAAGATCTCTGGAAAAAAATTCCAGCGTGCGCTGCCCTTTTTGCAGCGCGACATTATAAGGAGGAGCATAACGTTTGATTTCGTCGGATTCCAGCACGGCGGCTTCCAACGCTGAGCCGGTTAGCGTTACATCCAGGTCGGCGGCCTGGCTGAGCATTTCCAAGGTATGTTCCGCCTGGGTGCCTTTCTGCCGAAAATAGCTGTTGACGCGTTGCTTTAACGAAGTGGCCTTGCCGATGTAAAGCAAATCCTTGTTGGATCGCCGCATTCGATAAACGCCGGGTTTTTGCGGCAGGCTGAGACGGATTTCCGGTTTCAGCGGATAGACGCGGCCGGTTCGGCTTTGCCCAGTGGTGCGATTTAGCCAGTCCATGAGTTGATCTAAATGCTGAATATCCTGTTCCGCCTTAAGCTGCAGAATCAAATTCTGCCAGATCACGGCTGTGGCAACCGCATGATCTGCACTTCGCCGCGATGGAGGCACGCTGTGTCCGAAGTAACCGGCCACCGCCCGCAATCCTTTGCGCGGCAGCCCTGGCAGCAGACGTTTCGCAATTTCGTGGGTGCAGATAATTCGGAGTGGAAATATGCGCTGGCAGTTGTTTTTGGCGTTCAGGTCTCTGAGAAAAGGCTCCTCGAAACGGGCATAATGAATGATTGTCGGACACGTATCCATGCGATTGTCCGCAGCAATCTCGTTCGCAGTTACGATAACTTCTTGCCAGATGTCGGCTGGAGCGAGTGCTTTGTGCAAAGCATCTTTTGAAATTCCGGTTACACGTTGAACGGCCGGCGGGATTTCGGCCCCCCTTGGCAAACCGGCAAGATAAGACTTAACGAGCAGAGCTCCGGAACTGACCCCGGCGGCAGCGCGCGTTTTTATCCAACCGATTTCAAGGAGGTGTCCTTTTTGCGGATTGGCGCCGGTCGCCTGACAATCAAGTGCTAAAATCTGCAGTTCCTTCAGTGGAATTTTCATCTTATAAAGATTGGCTTATATGGAATTAACTCGATTTGAACCCACACAAAGTCAGTTGTAGAAGCAGCAGTAAACCTTAAATTATTGCCACGAACCACTGACGACCTGCGACGGACGTTGTACACAAACATTGTTTGGTAACCTACCGTAACGCATAAATTCTGTCAAAGCTGTTTGTTGAGTTTTACTTATTTGATTTTATTTTTCGTTTTAATAATGCCAAAATGATGTCAATATGTTAAAAGATAATAGGGGTTTCACCCTTAAATTCAGACGTTTTTAGCGGCTTGAAGAAATTTCGAGCCATGCTGAAGTCGTGGGAGGCCGGATGGAAGCCACCTTTTATGATGCCTTAAAAAATTTAAAAGAAGGCATTCCGCCTTTGGCGGAATTGCTCAAGTTCGGTGACCGCTCCGATATCGCCTCCTGGATCAACATTATTGAAGCCAAATTGATTCCGCGCTTTTCATCTGAATTTCCAATTGTTGCGGCCATTTGCGGCGGAGGATCTTCCGGTAAATCGACTTTGTTCAATTCTCTGTCAGGAGAGCAGCTGGCACCGACCGGCGGTCGTGCCGGCATGAACCGCCGGGTGCTGTTTTCGATTCCTGAAACCCTGGTGGCTCAAAGCCGGGTGAGTGCCGATCTGGCCGAACCGTTTAAATCGGATCTGCAGCCGCTGGCAGACAGCGCCGATCTCACGATGCCCGGAAATCCTTTGTATGTCATCAACCGCTCGGGTCCGGCTGATCTTGTCTTATTGGATACACCCGACTTTGACACCGGTGCCAGAGGCGAATATATCAATCGAGACGTGACCCGCCTGGCCCTGGAGGCTTCGGATATCTTCATTTATATTTTTACAAACTCTAATTACAACAACCGCGACAACACCGACTTTATGTCCCGGATGCTCACCGGCATCGGCAGGCGCAAGTGTTTTCTGATCTATCGTGTCTACCCCAGTTTCAGCGACCAGGAGGTGCAGGCGCATGCCATGACCGTTGCCGAGGGTATTTACGGCGATGATGCCGAAAAAAATCTTCTGGGAATCTATCGCGCCGATGAAGACAACCGTGTGGCGGCTGCCGAACAGGCCATGACGCTGCGGCCTGTGCCCACCAGTGGCCCTGAGTTTACAGCAGCGCTGGCATCCATTAATGCACCTGAATTGAGACTCGAACTGCATGGCTCTATATTAAGCGATGCACTCAAAAAAGCCCAAGACTTCCTGGGAGAGGCCGGACGCTCCCTTGATGAGCTGCGCCTGTACCTTGATGCGTTTCAAACCGTCCAGAGTCAATATGTGCACGAAGCGTTGCGGCATTTCCCGATGGATCGCGTGATGAAGCGGTTTGCCAAAATTTGGGCGCGCACTGATCCGGCCCATATTAGGTTTATGCGCAAGGCCGGGAGTGTGATCGAGTTTCCGCTGAAAGTCGTGTTTGGAGCAGCGGGCTGGGCCAAAGATCACGTCATATCAGGTAAAGCCGAATCGGCCGAATCCGGAAATTTCCACAAAAAAATGGAGGAGGATCTGGTAACCGCGGTGACCAGCCTACACGCGCAGGTCATCGGTCCTCAGATTACGGTTACCGGATCATTAAACGATCCGGTTGTAAAACGCATGTCGGATCTGGTTGATCGCATTCGCGCCCAACAACGCAATGCCGAGGTTCAAAACCCCCGGTCAGAATCCGCTGATCAGGATCATGTTCTGCGTTTTTTTGTAAACACGCATCCGACCGTTTCCGCCGAGCAGAAACGACTACGGGATAAGAATTTTAGATCCATTTTGCAATCCATCCTTTCGCAGAAGGAAGAACTGGTGGACATTCCGCAGGACATGTTAGCGGATCTAAAGGATTTGGCAGATCATTTTCGCAGCAAAATGGGGTTGTGGACAAAAATCAGCCAGACCTTTTGGGCCTCACTGAATGTACTGCCGGCGACGGCGGCTGTTACCTATGTGCTTTCGACAGGAGATCCGGTCGGCGCTGCCGGGATTAAAGTCAAATTGACCGGGCTTTTCGGTGCCAAAGATCTTTATGCCCTGGTTGCCATACCGGTGACCACTCATCTAAAAAAAGCGGACCAACAACAGCTAAAGACCATGTTGGGACCGATTGCCGAGGCCTGGTTTCATCATAAATTAAGGAGAGTGCAGCAGCTTTTTGAGCAAACCATCACCGCCGGCACGATCCGAACAGCAAGCGACACCATTGAGCGGGCAACTGCGCGGATTGCTGAAATTAAAAACAGCATGGATGTCTGCGCGAGGGAAATAAAGTAGAAAATGAACTTAGATCGCCATACGGCCCTTCTAAAAGCCATGGGCAGAATCGAAGGGTATAAAAATGATTTGCAGCGGCTGGATTCAGAACTCGGCCATGCACCTTTATGGCTTCCGGGTCGAGGTCTTGAAAAACAGTGTGTCGAAGCCCTTCGTATGATTGCAGACATTGCCGAGCGGTTTGAACGCAAGCTGGTCGTCACCCTTGTCGGTCCCAGCGGCTCGGGAAAATCCACTCTGTTGAATGCGCTGGCCGGTGTTGATGACCTTTCCAAAATCGGCCATCAACGACCGACCACCGGCCATTTAGTTATTTTTAGCGGCGGTCAAGTCGATCAAACCGATACCGGCCAGTTGGCAGAAGCGCTTGATAGTGAAATCATTGAAACCCGCGCAAAACCCGCTGCCGATCGCCTTGAGCATGTGTTGTTAATCGACACCCCGGATACGGATAGCAGGGCGTTTAAAAAACATATTCCCATTGTCGAGCGCGCGATCGAAAAATCCGACATGCTCATCTGTGTGTTTGATGCCGAAAATCCAAAACGAAGGGACCATGTGGATTTTCTGGCACCTTCTATCCAAAAATTCAGCGGGGAATCGCTAGTGTGTGTTTTAAATAAATGTGACCGGCTCGATGAGCCGGAGCTCAAAAATCAAATTGTGCCCGATTTTCTGGAGCACATTCGCATGGGCTGGCAAATGCCGGCCGATCATGTATTTTGTATATCCGCAAGGCGCAACTTGCAAAATCCGGACTGGGATGACACCGCCGGCCCCAAACATGATTTTGATGAGTTTAAAGATCTGAAACAACTGGTGGACATTACGATCAATCGTGCCGGGTTTATCGTCGATCGTCGACTCGAAAACGCTAAACGTCTGCGGGATTTTGTATTTGAGGAAGCCGGCCACGAAGTTTTAAAGCACAAAATTGTTTTGGCTGATGCGGCCGGCCGCATTACAGCGGCTGAAAAAAAAGCGCTGGGTAGTGCGGTTTCCGGTATGCAGGAAACCGCAACCCGACAGTTTTTTGGGCTTAATGTGGTGGTTTATCAGAAACTCGCCCAGCGGTGGCTGGGTCCAATGGGTTGGATGATTGCCATTTGGGCGCGGCTGTTAATTTTTAGCAGCGGAATCATGGCTGTTTTTCGATTCGGCCGCCCCCTGCGTCAAGTAATCGGCACGTTTTCGGCCCTAAGGCATTCGAAAGATGCCAAATCCGGCGTCGAAGATCCTGAAAAAGATCGGCGCATTTCGGCGGCTTTTCGAAATTATCGACTCGTTGTGCTTGAGCACTGGCCCGAAATCGCCAAATCCATGGTTCAAGGCGGCTTTGACAGCTCGATTCGCAAAGTGGAAGATGCGCTGTCCGGCACGGATGGTTTCAAAGACCGGCTGGCTTCCATCTGGGCGGATGCCTTGGACGCCGAAATCGAACGCGTGACCGGCAAGCTAAGCGGATTGTTGCTTCAAATCGTCTTTAACATACCGGCCATTGCCATTCTGGGCTATTGTGGCTGGTTAACCCTTCACACCTTTTTTAGCGGCAGCTATCTCTCCGGTGATTTTTTTGTGCATGCCTTCTGGGCCATCGGTATTATTTTGTTTCTAAGCTTTTTCATTTTGCAGCTCGGCATTCGGGCTGCAGCCGGGGCCGCGCGGATCACCGGCAAGGCGTTTGAAAAACTTAAAGGCCAGCCAGAGCTGTTGCGTGAATTTGATCATAACCCTTTAAAATCCCAGCTTGAAACTGTATTGGGATTGGCTGCCCTGGCCGAGACCAATCGTAAATAGGTTTCGCCTAAAATTAGGTGTCTGGTGTCAGTGTTCAGGTGTCAGAATTGACCGTGCTGAAACTCCGCAATGTCCGATGCTGACACCTGAAAACTGGTATTTAGTGATGGCACACTGCATCTTATGTGGACAGAATTCAGCCGTTATCTCCAATTCGCTGAGCGTGTGTTTGAGCTGTATTCGTCGGCGTCCGCAGGAAGCGTTGCAGATTGCAGCGCGAGCCCACCGTGAAAGCCGGCTGGATTTTGGACTGTTACCGAGCCCGCCGCAAAATCCTGAGGGTCTGTCCTGCAACATCTGTGTGAACCGCTGCCGCATGGCTGAAAATGAAATAGGCTACTGCGGGTTGCGCCGCAACCGCAACGGTCACCTGGTAGGCGTGTCTGCATCCGTCGGGAAGCTTTCCTGGTATCATGATCCGCTGCCGACAAATTGTGTTGCCGATTGGGTCTGCCCCGGCGGAACCGGCGCCGGCTATCCTGAATTTGCCAATCGTTGCGGGGCTGAAACCGGTTTTAAGAATCTGGCGGTTTTTTTTCAAGGCTGCTCGTTCAACTGCCTGTTTTGTCAGAACTGGCATTTCCGAAACGAAACATTTGCATCCCCGTTTCGCTCAGTGGAAGACCTGGTGGCGGATGCGGACCAACGGACATCCTGTATCTGTTATTTCGGTGGAGATCCCTCACCGCAAATGCCTTTTTGTATTAAAGCTTCAAGGCAGGCGTTGGAACAAGCAGGCGACCGCATCTTGCGAATCTGCTGGGAAACCAATGGATCCGTAAATCCGGATTTGCTCGATCAGATACTCGAAATCGCCATCGATTCCGGCGGCTGTGTAAAGTTCGATCTTAAAGCCTGGGATCCAACGCTGCATATTGCCCTTACCGGGGTTACCAATCAACGCACTCTGAACAATTTTACCCGCGCAGCCGAAAAAATCGGTCGCCGAACGGTCCCGCCGCTGCTAATTGCCAATACGCTATTGGTTCCGGGTTATATTGATCGGCAGGAAATTGCCGCTATTGCCGGATTCATTGCCGATCTCAACCCTGATATACCCTATAGCCTGCTGGCTTTTCATCCCCAATTTCTAATGACTGATATGCCTGTGACATCAAAAACGCTTGCACACCAATGTCTCCAGGCCGCCCGGGATTCAGGGCTGAATCATGTGCGGCTTGGCAATGTGCATCTGCTCATCTAAGGTTTCAGGTGTCAGGATAAGACGGTTTCAGGTGTCAGGTCTTGCGGCCGTGCAGGTAGCGTTTTAGAAGACAGATATTGCGAGCAGAGGATCAAGTATCCCTTATTTGACCTCGACACGTCTGCCTTCGACTTGAGTTCAGATCGAAATTAGATCGCCGCAGGCCGTTTTCTGTTCCCGTCATTTGTATGCTGATACCTGACACCTGAACACTGAATAATCATATGTACACTGACAACCGAAACCTTATTAATTCAGTAATCCAACATTCCAAGGGTGATTTGTAATGGCTAAAGGAGCAAACATCCTGATCACCGGCCTTCCGGGTTCGGGCAAGACCACGCTTTTTAGGCGACTTGTTGAGAAACTGCGGCATTTAAATCCAGTCGGATTTTATACCGCCGAAATCCGAAAGCACGGGAAACGACAAGGATTTAGCCTCAGCAGCCTGGATGGGCGGACGGGCGTCCTTGCTCATGTCAATTTTCGCACGGGCTATCGGGTGGGAAAATACGGTGTGGATGTGACCGGGTTTGAGGCCTTTATTGAGCCTCTGCCGGTCCGGGCACCTGAAACCGGTCTGGTGATGATCGATGAAATCGGTAAAATGGAATGTTTATGCGATGGTTTTACAAGAATCATCCGCGCCATTTTTGATTCCGAAAAGCCGCTGATCGCCACCATCGCCCAAAAAGGCGGCGGACTCATTGCAGATCTGAAAAAACGATCGGACGCGCAGCTCTATACGCTGAACCATGAAAATCAGGACTTTCTGTTCGATCAAATCTGTTCGAGTTTGAAGGTTTAGGGGCTCTGCGTTCAGGGTACCGGGTTCAGCTTTTTTGGCTACTGGCTTCTCGCTTCTGGCCTCCGGTTCGTCAAGCAGCCAGTAGCCAGCAACCAGAGGCTTTTGGTCTACATTAGTCTATTACGCCACTACGCTTATGCTCCATGTGATTTATTTGAGCTCAAATATTTCTTCAAACCATTTTAACGATTCGCTATCGGCAATACTCAACCGTTTAGCCACGGCCGGAGAAAATACGGCAAATGTTCCGGTGGCACTGGCACAGCAAACCTCATCGGTATTATAAATCCGACCCGCCATCAAAACTTCATGTTTGCCTTTTTTATCCAAAACCGTGCCCTCAGCTTTCAATGGATTGCCAACGTAAACCGGTTTATTGAAATCAACGCTGATGGATTTTGTCATCGGCACCTGTTTGAGTAAATAAATCGCGGCCCAGCTCATGATCTCGTCCATAATCGTCGTCAGAACGCCGCCATGAACCAGGTTATTCCAGCCGCAGAGATGGTCGGGCACAACCAGGTTGGAATATACCGCCCCTTCATTTGTGTAAAATGTCATCTGCAGGCCGGATGTATTCACCGGACTGCAGCCAAAACATTTGTGGTCACCCCGATTTGGCAACTGAATATATTCTTCGTTCATTAGCACCATCAGTTGTGTCTTAGCGATAGATTTCTTTAAATAATTTGTCGGCGATATCGATATCGAGTTTCTTGAGGATCTTATATTGGTCCAGCGCAGATGATTTGTCACCCTGATTTAAATAAGCCTGCCCGATTGCATAATGTGCAGGTGCGAAATCCGGATCAATTCGAATGGCCTGTTTGAAAGCCTCAATTTGGCCCTCGGTATGGCCGAGTTCGCCGAAAATGACGCCTAAATTAAAGTGGGCATATGTAAAATCCGGATTAATAGCGATCGCCTCCCTATAGGCTTCAATGGCCTCCGAATATTGGCCGAGCTTGGTGTAGCTTACCCCGATGTTATAATAAGCTTTGGTCGCTTCCGGATTGATGCGAACCACATTTTGAAATGCTTCATTTCCATCTAGCAACTGGCCAATTTTGGAGTAAATGACTCCCAAATTAAAATACGCCGCTTCGAATCCGGGATTAATACTGATCACCTTCTTAAATGATTCAATCGCGTCATCGAGGCGACCCAGTTTGTGATAGTAATTTCCCAGATGGAAATGTGAAATTTCGTTTGTTGGGTCTGTTCGAATCGCCTGTTTATAGGCCGCTATGGCGTCATTGTGACTATTTTTGCCGGCATAGCAATATCCGAGACCATACCATGCCGTCGTGCTGTTCGGATCATTTTCGGTTGCTTTTTTAAAGTACTGCAGGGCTTTTTGATCTTGCCCGTTTATTGAAAAACTAAAACCTTTGCGGCACAATTCTCCTGCCAGTCTTGGTTTTTGAGTGCTTTGATTATAGGTCCATTCTGAGAGCGTTTGTCCGGGCGTATGTGTTTTCAGATCCAGGATAGATCTACCCGCTATAGCAAAATTAAGGTTTTGTCCCTGAATAAATTGAAAACTGGCCACCCCCACGACCTTGCCCTCCATGTTAACCACCGGACTTCCGCTCGAACCGGGTGATATTGGGGCTGACATCTGGAAAAAGATCCCCACACCCGGGATTTCTCGCACAGAAGAAACGATCCCGTCGCTAACAGAATGCTCGAGTCCCATCGGACTGCCGACAACCATGACACGCTCAGCCACGGGGGGCATCTCATGGCTTACTTCGATCCAATGAACTTTATCGGGAGGAATATCCACCTTTACCTTTATCAGATCTGTCGCTTGATTTTCAGCCACAACGGATTTAATCGGGTAGGTGCTGCCATCAGCGGTCTTGATTTCAGCGCCGAATTTTCCAACAAGCACATGGTAATTCGTAACTAAGTAACCGTTTTTGTCTACAAAAAATCCGGTACCGATATTGGCCACGTTCTGGTCCACATCGAAAGCAACAACAGTGGCTACCGAAGGCTGAATGACTTTTACAAGTTCGGTCAAATCGGTTTTGGCAACGACTGGTTTGGAAAGCAAAACCACCCAGACGCTAAAAAAAATCAGAATTATTTTTGATTTCATCATTTATTCCTTGGCGGAGATGATCGGATATCCTGGGACCAAAAGCCATCATCCGATCGCTGCCGTTAATGTGATTTGAAATGTCAAAGAATGCTTGAAAACATTGCAAGTGCTGTAACCACACTAAGTCGCCACTTCGGCTGCGGCCTTACATTATTTGGCGCGGTACCTGGTCAACACGATGTGCAATACGAAGAAACTTTATCAGGAGCTTGCCTCTAAAAAGCGATAAAATACCCTGAAATATTGATTTGAGGTCTATTATAAGCATTAAGTTTTTAGGATAAAGCCATACTGCATTATTTTTCGATATTTCGTCAATAGTCTCTCACGATATTGATCGCTTAAGATTCAACTTTTCAATGCCGCGCTGAAATCTTTGAATGCACAATATATGGGTTTTTTTCTTGA
>JASFTL010000037.1:0-14140 GCA_050053555.1 Desulfobacterales bacterium | reverse complement strand
GTTCGGTATGAAGGATCAAATTTTGCATTTTCAGCTGAACTCACAAAGGTGTTTGGGGGACGTTTTGTTTGTTTATTCTTATATAATTCCTCTTTATGATAACGCAAATTTATTAAGCACGAAATGAAATTGTGAATTTGGACTGTATTTGATATATTTCCAATATGAAGTCAGCTTCGAATAAGAAAACGCTAAAATCGGAAAAGCCAGTGAAAGACCATTTGGCAAGATCAATTTCCGAATGTCAGCGCTGCGGCACCTGCTGTAAAAAAGGGGGACCTTCATTTCACCATGCCGACAAAGCCCTCATCGAAGAGGGTGTGATTCATTCCAAATACCTTTATACTATCCGTGAAGGTGAGTTGACCTATGATAATGTCAGGCAATGTCTGGAGCCGGCACGCACTGATATTATTAAGATTAAAGGACAAAACGATAGCTTGACCTGTATTTTTTTTAATAAACGGCAAAGTGCCTGCACCATCTATGCAAATCGGCCCTTAGAATGCCGGGCTCTAAAATGTTGGGAGACAAAGGAGCTTGAAAACCTGTACGCCAAAAAGCGACTGACGCGAAAGGATTTGATATCCGAAATCGAAGGACTATGGAGCTTGATCAAGGACCATCAGGAACGCTGTAATTACGAAACGATTTATCGATTGGTAAATGCGATAAAGCGCAGCAGCGACGATGACGCCCGGGAAAAACTTGTTGAAATCATTCAGTTTGATACTGAAATTCGTAAGCTGGTGGCATCTTCAGCCGGCCTGGATACAGAAATGCTTGATTTTTTATTCGGCCGACCGCTGACGAAATCGTTAAAAAATTTTGGTTTTAAAATTCAGACCAGGGGCAAAAAAACGATTTTATCGCCAGTCCAAAGGTCCCGTCACATCTGAGACAATTCATCTGCCTCGATCGTTTCAATGGTGTCAGATTCTGATTCGGGCTTCAGCTCGCCGGCCATTTTAGCTGCGGGGTTTTCGACAGCGGCTTCTCCCCAGATATATCTGCCGTATTTGGCATAGCCGAGGACATTGTTGAGTCGCGGGTCTGTATTTGAATCAATCGGTATAACATTTCCGGTAATGAGCGGGTGAAGATATTTGGCCAACTCCCGGCAGCCCCCTCCGGTCAGGATGATGGTATCAATATCCCAGTCATCTGCCCAGAGCCGATCCAGATCGTTGGCGATGGTGGCCGCCAATTGGGAATAGACCTGATCTCTGGTTTTTTCAAATGAGAAACCGTGGCCTCTCATTTTTATCGTTCCTTCTTCTGCCGCTTTATAGAGGCGGTAAAGCTCGACGCTGACACCGCATTTCTCTCTCAGTTTGTTTGAAATGACGCTGAATCCCTTTGAAATACCGGTATCGACGGTACGGCTGCCGCGATCAATATAGCGCAAATGATCGAGAATCGTAAAATCTGTGGTGCGAAACCCGATATCGACCACGCCGACTTTCTGAGTGGCCAGGTCTTCATTTGCAATTTTACCGTCCGCATCCATTAGGTTATTCAATATACTGCCCAATGGTTGCGGCAGCATGCGGACCTTGTTGATATAAATTTCCCGGGTGGTCTTATCACCGTTATGGGAATGATAGGTCACGCTGTGATGGCCGGTCAGGATCTCGTTAAAGCGCTCATGGTTTTGTTTAAAATATCCAATCGGCAGCCCGGACACGACATTGATGGGCACGTTGATGGGGGTGTTATTCTTAAAGAAAAGTCCCGCAATCGTTAAGGCCAGAATTCTGACATAATCGGTAATCAGCCGCTCCTGGTCCAAAGTGAAGTTTAAAACACTCGACTGCTGCTCTGCAAGGTCTCCCACAAAATAGGATTTTCCGTCGATGGACACGTGGATATGGTCCGTCGGCGAACTGTCACCAAAATCCGCCCAAAACTGGATCTCTGATGCATCACCGAAAATCGATTTGAAAATCAGGGTTTCCTTGCCATTGGTGGCTTTTGTAAAGCCGAAACCGATATCGATACCTAAAACTTCCATTTTATCCTCCAGCATCCATATGGATTGCGTGCAAATTTTAAACCATCATCTAAATTTATATCTTATCACCGATAAAAAGTCAAAAAAATCGATCTTCTCTCACTCGACGAGTACGTAAACAATTCAGAGTTATTCCATACGATTATGCTATTTTGCAATGGTCCTGTTCGGCGCAGTGGCCTTGCCGAACTCGGAATATTTTTCGGACAATTTTTGAAATATCTTTAGAAGATTCCATAAAGATTCGGTAAGATCGTCCAGTTGATCTTGAAGTCATTTTGCACGACGGAAGCGATGTGGTCTTTAAAATAGGTGTGCTCGACCCGCCATTTCTTGGCTTCGTAGTCGATGTCAAGATGCCGGTCATCGCGAATCCGGACCACGCGGCATTTTGAAAGATCTACAAGACCGGTACCTGCAGCCTTTAACACGGCTTCCTTTGATGTCCAGTAACGGAAAAATGTAAGTAAACTCCTATCGGCTAAGGCCCACTCAGCTTCAGATGCGGTTTTATGATACAGCGTCTTAGCGCGTGCATAAATCTTTTCGATATCGATGCCGATTGGCGCTGGAGCCACCACGCCGCCGACGTATTGGCTCTTATGCGTGATGGACCAGAAGGTTCCATTAAAGGGCAGGGGGACCTTGCGTTCATCCTGTAATAGCTCGCCAAGCGTGATTCGGCTTTTATCAGCGGATATCTCAAGCGCCCGCCGGGCATGCCGGCTGAGGAAGATGACGCGTTCTTTCGGCTTTAACTCATTGACATGATTCGGAACCGCTAAAATCACTGGATGCACAATATCTTCTGACCGCTGCCGTCTGCCTTCTGTTTTCCATCCGCTGTCATCTGTCATCTGATTTCCGACCTCTAACTTTTAAGGCGATATCGTAGACTTTATTTTTAGAAAGCCCATATTTTTGGGCAATGGATTTTGCAATATCAGAGAGCCCGCTTTGTTGCTTTTGCAACGCGGCCTCGATATCAGCCGTAATCATTTCAGAGTTAAAATCTTCATTTCCTTCAAAGCCGGCAATCAGGAGGGTGCATTCTCCTTTAATTTCCGTTCGCAAATTTAGCGTCCTTAAAATCTCCGATACAGATCCCCTTATAAATTCTTCATGCATCTTTGTCATTTCCCGGGCCAGCACAGCCGTTCGATCCCCCATGCAGGAAATGATCTCCTCTAGAAACGCTATAATGCGTTTGGGAGATTCATAGAAAATCACCGGACGGGGTACAACGGCAAGTTCATTGAGAAGTTTATTCCGCTTGGCCTTTTTTCTGGGCAGAAATCCGATAAATATAAATGAATCCGTCGGCAGGCCGGCAACACTCATGGCTGCAATGGCTGCCGATGCGCCGGGAATGGGCGTAACCGTTAGATTCTTTGCAATGGCAGCCTGTATTAAACGGTAGCCCGGATCGGATACGGACGGTGTGCCGGCGTTGGATACCAGCGCTATAGATACGCCGTCCAGGAGTTTGTCGATGATCTCCGGTGTGCGCTTTATTTCGTTGTGTTCGTGGAATGAAATCAGACGGTTTCTTATCTGGTAATGGGCAAGGAGGTTGCCGGTTTTGCGGGTATCTTCGGCGGCAATGAGATCGACATCCCGCAGAATATTGAGCGCCCTTAAGGTAATGTCCCCTCTGTTGCCGATGGGGGTGGCTACTACGTAGAGTCTCCCTTTATTTTTTGTATGGTTCGAATCACTCATAAGCGAGTTCAAACGCATTTTTAATGATTTCAACCCGAGGTTCGTCCCGGTTTAAGTTTACGGCAACCACATCAAATCTGGCTTGAGCGGTCATCTGGTTGGTAGCCTTTAGATAATACAGTGCCACCATTGATATTTTTTTTTGTTTTTGAGTGGTCACGGCTCCTTTAGGGCTTCCGAAATGAACTGAGCGTCTGGCTTTGACCTCCACGAAAACAATTGTATTCTTATCCTTTGCGATAATATCAATTTCACCCAGTTTGGTGAGATAATTGGTTTCAAGAATTTTATAACCATCCTTTTTCAATTGCCGCACCGCAATCGCTTCCCCTTGTTCGCCCGATTTTTGCCGCCGGTTTCGCATTTTCAGATGACAAGGTATTTTAAAGCAATTCATAAGTATTCCTTGACACCCCGGAAAGTCCTCCGATGAATCGGGCAATATCCAAATTTGCGGATGGCCGCCTTGTGGGCTGGGGTCGGGTATCCCTTGTGCTGAGAAAAACCAAATTGCGGATAGTACGTGTGGTATGCTTCCATCAGCCGGTCACGAGTGACTTTTGCCACGATCGATGCGGCCGCGATCGAAATGCTTAGAGCGTCGCCTTTCGTAATCGGTTTCTGGGGCAGATGAGATGAAATGGAAAATGTTCCGTCAATCAAAAGGCATTCGGGTTGAGGTCGTAAATTTTGGGTTGCTATTGACATGGCCAGCAACGATGCTTGCAGGATATTAATACGGTCTATTTCAACCGAGTCCACTATCCCGACACCTACAGACTCTGCCTGTCGGTAAATTTTTTCATACAGCCGGCTTCTTTTTTTAGCAGTTAAACTTTTTGAATCGGCAACACCATTGAGTGAAAAGTTTTTCGGCAGAATCACGGCTGCAGAAACAACGGGGCCGGCCAAGGGACCTCGGCCGGCCTCATCGATGCCTGCAACTTTTTTAAATCCTTCTGCAGTGGCTCTTTTTTCGAAAAACCACAAATCCATGTTTAGGTTCCGGAAATCAGAAGACAGATGACCTCTGTTTGCTGTCATTACGTTAAGCGACGTTCTTTTATCCTGGCAGCTTTTCCTCTAAGTTTACGCAGGTAGTAGATTTTTGCACGACGCACCCGGCCCCGCGTGACGACCTCGATTTTATCGAGAGCAGGCGAATGCAAGGGGAAAATGCGCTCTACACCAACACCATAGGACACCTTGCGAACAGTGAAAGTTGCCTTTGTATTCCCCTTGCGCTTGCTGATGACCACGCCTTGGAAAACCTGAATTCGCTCTTTTTCGCCTTCTTTTATTTTTACGTGGACCTTGACGTTATCACCCGGTCCGAAATCAGGGTGGTCAAGGCGCATTTGTTCTTTTTCAATTTGCTCTATTTTTTCCATCATTCCTCCAGCAATAAGTTGAAATATCATTCAACGGCGCGACATGTGAGTGGTTCGTCCGTCGATGTCTGAGTTTCAGTAAACGTTTAATTCCTCTGATTGGTTGAATTGGTTTTTGACATAAAAACGATAATTAGAGTGGCTCAGATAGCATCATTTTCCAACCAACCAATCAAACCCATAAAACGAATGCAACCAATGAAACATTTCCAAGTCTATCCCAAGAGTCTATCCAGCATAATTGCCGCTGCTGATCGCACCGAGAGATGGTTGTAATCTTTAGTACCCGCAATCGGTTCCAGCACGTAATCGGCTCTCGAAATAAATTCTTCGGCCAATCCCCAGGCGGTCCCTAAAGTCAGAACATACGGTTTGCCGTTATTGAGCATGGCGCGACAGCTTTCGTAGCTGATGCGGGTTGGATATTTTCGCGCACAGGTAGCGATCGTTATCGGATAATCGTTTTCTACGCCCGCGATCTGGTCAAGGACCTCCGAGAACGAATCTTTGACACGAATAATCTCAAGCGCGTTACGCCTTTTCGGGTTATACGCAGAGCCAAAGCCGTTTGTCCAATGTGAAATGATCCTATCGGCCAATACCCTCTGGTCCTCAAGAGGCGTAACCACAAAGAAAGATTTTAAACCGTATGTTTTGGCGGCTCTTGATATATCATGCAAATCCAGATTGGTCACAGCGGATGCGATAATATCGCCATTTTTATCGACCACCGGGTAATGGATCAATGCCACATAAAGTTTTGGCATAGTTTTTTCACCACAGACCCGCCCGCCTCGCCTGCCCTCGGCCATGAGCTCGGGCCGTAGGGAGTCCGCCTCAGACGGACGATGGCGGGCAGCCAACACCGAGTTCACAAAGAATTGAATGTTATATTAAATTTAAATATTCATATTCATCTAAAAAAATTGGTATGTTTTTTTATTTTTGTTCTGTGCGTTCTTCGTGCCCTTTGTGGTAAGATTTAATTATTTCTTCAATTTGCCGGCACCACTTGTTCAGGATTTCGATCTCTTTTTGGTCTAAACTCTTTTTTTGCAAAAGATCCGCGCGTTTTAATAGCGTGCGCATCAGAGAAGATTCCAGTCGCCAATTTTCAATTTCTTCATGATGACCCGACAGCAATACCTCCGGCACCTGGCTGCCTTCAAAAGCCTGTGGGCGCGTGTAATGCCCGTGTTCCAGCAGACCGTCTGAGAATGAATCCTTTTCAGCGGCGTTCTCACCACCAAGGGTTCCGGGTATCAGACGGGTGACGGCATCAATGATAATCATGGCTGCAAGCTCCCCGCCGGTCAACACAAAATCTCCGACCGAAATTTCATAATCGATCAGGTCATGACTGATGCGCTCATCAACCCCTTCGTAGCGACCACATACCAAAATCAGTCCATCAAAAGTGGCCAGTTTATGCGCCAATTTCTGATTAAAAACACGTCCCTGAGGTGTCAGTAGGATCGTTTTAGCAGAGGGGGCTTTGCGGTTGGCGGCCCGGATCGCACCGGCTAAAGGTTCGGCCTTCATCACCATCCCGCTGCCGCCGCCGTAAGGCCTGTCGTCGGTAACATGGTGTTTATCTGCAGCGTAGTCTCTGATATTCAGGGTTGAATTGAAAATCTTTTGTTGGTTGATCGCCCTCCTGATAATCCCGTGATCCCAAAAGGACGCAAACATTTCAGGGAAAATCGTCAATACAACGAAATCCATTCTCAAATTACATCCAATTGAAATTTTTCAACTGAGTTTAAGTTATACATCTTCCAGCCCGTCGGGTAATTCAACCTGCATTATATTCTGTTTAATATCGATCACCCGTACAATTGATTTAAGGGCTGGAATTAATATTTCGCGGTCATCTTTTTTAACGACATATACATCGTTGGCGCCGGTTTCGATAATTGAGTCCAGGCGTCCGATGTATCGATCTTCTGTTGTGTAAACGTTCAGTCCAATAAGGTCAAACCAGTAATAGGTATTCTCGTCTAATTTTGGTAGTCTGGCCCTGTCGATATAAAGCTCGGAGCCGACCAATGCTTTTGCCTTTTCACGGTTGACGATGTGCTTTAACGCTAACAGAGCCCCGTGAGTATGCGGTTTGACCCAGATAATTTCGTTTCTGTTTTCGCTGCCGTCGGGTCTTCGAAGCAGTAGGGTCGCGCCGGGTTCGAAAACATCTAACGACTCAACGTATAACTGGATTTTACTGGTGCCCTTGACACCGTGGGTGCCAACAATTTTCCCAATGAGCACAACGTCCTTTTTGGGTGCCGACTTATTCAATAATTTCCAGGACAGTGCGTTTTTTCATTTTGGCAGATGCTGCACTCAATATGGTCCGCATCGCCCGTGCAGTTCTGCCCTGTTTGCCGATGACTTTCCCTAGATCCCCTTTGGCCACTTTAAGTTCCAGGACCGAGGTCTGATTCCCCTCAACCTCTGTAACGCTGACCTCTTCCGGTTGATCCACCAGTGCTTGAGCAATATAGTTGATCAGGTCTTTCATAGCGCCGTCTCCTTTTTTTGCCGGTTGAGAAACAGGGGGGATGAACGACTAAACTAGTTATTGTTAGCAAAAAAACCTTCCTTTTTCAAAAGGCTTTTTACCGTATCTGATGGAATCGCACCTTTTTCCATCCAGTATTTAATTCGATCTGAATCGAGCGATACCTTAACCGGTTCAACCAAAGGATCGTACGTGCCCACTTTCTCCAGGAATCTTCCGTCCCTGGGGCTTTCGCCATCAGCAACGACAATTCGATAGAATGGTTTCTTCTTGGCTCCGTGTCTGGCCAGTCTAATTCTAACTCCCATAAACCTTTCTCCTTCAGAATGGCAGCACTCCTTTTCCCATTCCGCGAATGCCACCTTGGTTCAATTTTTTCAGCATTTTTAAAACTTGAGTATAATTTTTTAAAAGTTTGTTGACATCCTGTACCCGGGTCCCGCTGCCACGGGCGATTCGTTTGCGGCGGCTGCCATTTATAATAGAATGATTGCGCCTTTCCTTGGGGGTCATGGAATTGATAATGGCTTCAATTCTGACAAACTCCTTTTCATCAACCTGCAGGTTCTTCAGCTGCTTCATCTGTCCCATGCCCGGCATCATTTTCAACAGATCGGTAAAGGACCCCATCTTTCGAATCTGAACCATCTGGTCGCGAAAATCCTCCAGGGAAAATTGACTTTTTCGCAGTTTCTTTTCAAGCGCTTCTGCCTGTTTCTGATCGACAACATCCTGAGCCTTCTCGATTAGGGTCAGGACGTCTCCCATGCCCAGAATACTGGAGGCCATGCGATCCGGGTGGAATGCTTCAAGGTCACTCAGCGTTTCACCCACACCGATAAATTTAATCGGCTTACCGGTTATGGATTTAATGGAAAGTGCGGCTCCACCGCGCGCATCGCCATCCATTTTGGTCAGCACCACACCGCCGATATCCAGGGTCTCATTAAATGATTTGGCGATATTGACTGCATCCTGTCCGGTCATGGCGTCGGCCACCAGCAGGATATCGCAAGGTTTGACGGCACCTTTAATATTCGCCAGTTCAGCCATCAATTCTTCATCGATATGCAGGCGCCCGGCCGTATCCAGCAAAAGTGTATCGCATCCCTGTTGATGCGCGGCGGTCTGAGCCTCCTGACATATTTTAACCGGATCCTGATCCGTGCTCGCTGGGAAAACCGGTACATCCAGCTGATGGCCCAGCTTTTGAAGCTGATCGATGGCGGCCGGTCGGTAAACATCCGCCGGAACCAGATAGGGTTTGCGACCCTTTTTTCTTAAAAATACTGCCAGCTTACCGGCTGTTGTCGTTTTGCCGGAGCCCTGAAGGCCCACGAGCATTACCGATACCGGACTTGTTCCTGAAAGATTCAGTTGCACATGGCGGGCACCCATTAATTCAGCCAGGGCCTCATTAACAATTTTTATAACCTGCTGGCCGGGCGTCAGGCTTTGCATGACCTCCTGGCCCAGTGCCCGCTGCTTGATGTCGGCGATGAAATTTTTGACGACGCGATAATGGACATCAGCTTCAAGAAGGGCCATGCGGACCTCTTTCAGTCCCTCCTCGATATTTTTTTGCGTTAATTTGCCATGCCCCTTAAGCTTTCGGAAAATGGCATTCAGTCTATCGCTTAGGCTGTCTAGCATGCTTTTACCTGGTTGAGTTCATAAATTCTTGAAAATATAATTTAATAAATGTAATGTCAAGAAAATTAGTACCTGAATTTTGCCCCGCTTCGCGGCCCCCGCAGGGGATTCAATAGGGCGCGTGCAAAATACAGGTGTTCTTCTATTACAAGACTTGATTATTGGTTTATTTGGGCATGAAGCATTGACTCAATCTACAACGGAATTTCACATGTCGCATGCGAAAAAGCAAAACATCCTTGAACTTGATCGCAACGAAATAATCTCCTGGCTTGGGATGCG
This sequence comes from Desulfobacterales bacterium, assembly GCA_050053555.1. Taxonomy (GTDB): domain Bacteria; phylum Desulfobacterota; class Desulfobacteria; order Desulfobacterales; family JAHEIW01; genus JAHEIW01. Next base: position 4,557 of record JASFTL010000037.1, on the reverse strand, counting down.
CAAAATTAAATCTTATCGTGCCGATCAAATTCTTAAATGGATCTATTTGCGCCAGACGGATCGATTTGACCGGATGACCGATATCGCCAAAGACATCCGCCCGCTCCTGCAAGATCATTTTACGATCGACCGCTTGCAGACCGAAAATGTTGAAACATCTAAAGACGGTTCACGGAAATATCTGTTTAAACTGGACGATGACAAACACATTGAAAGTGTTCTCATACCGGAGCGCGATCATCACACCCTTTGCATTTCCAGCCAGGTGGGGTGTGCTCAGGATTGCCGGTTTTGTTTAACGGCCAGTGGCGGATTTCAGCGCAACCTGAGCAAAGCAGAAATCGTCTCCCAAGTAAGGGATATCAAGAATGAATTGCAAGATTCGATGCCGCTGCGCAACCTGGTTTTTATGGGAATGGGCGAACCTCTGGCCAATTACAAAAATCTGGTAGCCGCTATTGAGGTTATCACCGACAGTCGTTTCGGACTTGGCTTTGCCAGCCGGCGAGTCACCGTCTCAACGGCGGGCCTGGTATCCAGGCTGGCTGATTTGGGCCGCGATACGCAGGTCAACCTTGCCATCTCGCTTAATGCCACCGATAATCATACCCGTAATCGTTTAATGCCAATTAATCGAAAGTTTCCGCTCGAAGATCTGCTAAAGGCCTGTCAGCACTTTCCACTGCCCGGCGGGCGCCGCATCACCTTCGAGTATGTCCTTTTGAAAGATGTCAACGACTCGGTCGAAAACGCGCGACGCTTGGCCAAACTTCTGCGGCCGATCAAATCAAAAATAAATCTGATCCCTTTCAATCCTCACCAAGGCTGCCAGTATCAGCGCCCCGATGAAGATACCATTCTCCGATTTCAGAAGATTTTAATCGATAAGGACTATACAGTCATGATTCGCCAGAGTAAGGGGCAGGATATTTCAGCTGCCTGCGGGCAGTTGGTCGGCAAAGGCCTTGGGCCTTAGGTTTCAGGTGTCAGTGTTCAGGTGTCAGATCAGTCAACAGATAACAGAAGACGGACGACAGAAGACAGACAAGGCTATTCATTATCCTGTTTTTACCATTTGTTATCTGTTCTCTGACCTCTTTCATCTGTTTGCTGACACCCGAAACCTGACACCTAATCGAAATCCGAAATTTAAATAAGCAATTTTTTAAAATCATCGGTGGGGATGCCGATGACTTCAATGGTTTTTTTACCTTGAGGTGTTTTGACGACGACATCTATGGGTGTGAGATTTGAGGCTTTGCTGTAGCTCACGCATATCGAACCCGCCAGATAGATCACATCATTTGATCCCCCATGAGGGACCAACGCTATCGGACTGGGGTAGTCTTTTACATCAATAACCGTATCGGTTTGCGGGTTGTGATATTTTAATATGTTCTCGTTATCTTTTTCGGTACGTCCGATAATCAGTTTGGCGCCTGGATTTAGACGAAAGTGGCGGCCGTATTTTAAAAGATGCAATTCTTCTTCAGTGCACTCACCCTGATGTGAAAACAGATCCTTCAGGCGCCTTGAATAACCGACGTCGGTCAGCAGGCAGCCGCCGGCCGGAGCGGGGTAATCGGTGAGGCCGTATTTTTTGGCCAGAGCGATCTGCGACTTGCGACCCCTTCCCGCAAAGTCCAGCAGGCATTCTCGCTTGACCAGTCCTTGCTTTTCCGGGATCGTTTCCGGAAGATTTTTTGCACTTAACGGCCGTAAGATATACCCCTTGAAGCCGGAGTGTTTTTCCACATACTGCAGCGATGATTTGTTCTGGGACATCGGCCGCTGGCCAAGGACTTCTCCGCTAAACAGAAAATCAAAATTTTTTTCCTTCATCATCTCACCGGCCAGTTTGAACATGAGCGCGTGACAATCCATACACGGGTTCATTTGTTTGCCGTATCCAGCCGGTGGATTCTTAAGCATGTTGATGTAAATGGGGTAAATCGGCTTAACGGTCAAGGGGATGCCCGTTTTTTCGGAAGCCTTGCGCGCTTTGGCTGCCGTGAAGAAAGGCGTTTCAAATGTGATCCACTCGACATCAATTCCCTGGTCGCGTAACACGAGACCGGCCAGCGTGCTATCCAGGCCTCCGGAACACAGGCCTAAAGCGCGCACTTTTTGTTTGTTCGGATTCATTGCGGTTCGCCCGTTTTTAAGATTTTTAAGTTTTCTGTCATCAACGCTTTGTGAGTTGTCCGTTGTCCCTAGCCAGTTACCGGTCGGGTATTATTCTGACTTGACTGTGCCCCTAAAACCGGCGTATATCCCACGCCTAATTAGAACCGTTAAGCACCTGCTATAAAATAGGATAAAAAAGTAGTTTTTGCAACTGACGACGGACAGCTGACCACGGACATTTTGTATGCAATTAAAAATTCGGGTTGATAAAATTCGCAAGATCCTGCGAAAGATGTATCCCGAAGTCAAAACCCAGCTGTATCATCAAAATCCGTTTGAACTTCTGGTTGCTACCATTCTTTCGGCACAGTGCACCGACAAGCAGGTGAATCAGGTCACCCCCGTGCTTTTCGAACACTTTAAAACGCCTGACGATTTTGCCTCAGCGCCCCTGAAAAAGATTGAGAATCTAATTCGTCCCACCGGCTTTTTCCACAATAAAGCCAAAAACATCAAAAAGTGCGCTCAAGCACTTTTAGAGACGCATAACGGTGAGGTGCCGCAATCCCTGGAAGGTCTGGTTAAGCTTCCTGGGGTGGGGCGCAAGACCGCCAATGTGGTTCTGGGGGCTGCTTTCGGTGTTCCTGGAATCGTTGTGGATACCCATGTGGCACGTATTTCAAGCCGGCTTGGCCTAACTGTGGATAAAAACCCGGTTAAAATCGAATTTGACCTGATGAAAATCATCCCCAGACATGACTGGAACGATTTCTGCCTGCGGCTGATCTTTTTTGGCCGTTCCACCTGTACCGCTCGAAAACCAAAGTGTCCGCAATGCCCCCTGGAAGAATTATGCCCCTGGCCGCATAAAACCACTCTACCATCATAAATTTATGATTTTTAATTCCAGCCGCACCCTGATTAAATAGGGTATAAATACGTTATTGTAGCAATCTCTACAATTCTGTCGGAAATTACATCGATCGCCATCTGGTCGTTTTGCGAATATGCGAAATACAATTTGTTTCGGTCGTTTTGTCTTTTTCACAGCCCCAAGTCTTTGTTGCCTGCATCAAATTCAGAGTCCAAACCAGATTTATTGTTATTATTAGTTATTATAATTTATAAAATTTTTATTTTTTTAAAATATTGACAAAATATGACAATAAAAGCTATAAAAAAACATTAATTCGGCCGAACAGGCGATACAATCTTTGCATCTGCATCAAAAGGCAGGATCTCTATGAAAAAGCTGTTGTCAACCAAAGAGGTGGCAGAATTTTTAAATGTCAATGAAAAGATGGTTTACACGCTGGTTGCTGAAAAAGATCTGCCCGCTTCCAAGGTCACGGGTAAATGGCTTTTCCCGCAACATCTGGTAGAACAGTGGGTTGAAACCCAAACCATTAACTATCCCGACACCGGCAAGCTTTTGCCCATCCAGCAAGGATTACTCATACTGGCCGGCAGCAACGATCCGCTGCTGGACCGTTCCATTTCGCTTTTTAACACGCATTATCAAGCGCCTCTGGCCGTTTTCGGTAATTTAGGCAGCATGGGCGGCCTGCGGGCACTACGGCAAAATCTTTGCCACATTGCCTCAAGCCATCTGCTGCAGGAAGATGAGCAGGAATATAATTTTGATTATGCGTCTCAGGAGCTGGAACTCATGCCGGCTGTTGTAAATTTCTGTCGCCGCGAACAAGGCATTTTAGTGGCGGAAGACAATCCCAAAAAAATAGCGGGTGTCGCTGATCTGGCCAGGCCGGGAATCAGGATGGTTAACCGACCGCTGGGCACCGGCACTCGTTTACTGCTTGACCGCGAATTTAAAAAAGCCGGCATCGAGGGTGAAAAAATTGATGGATACACCCATGAGGTTCACCGGCACCTGGAGGTGGGCCTGGAGATTTTAGCGGGACGGGCAGACGCCGGTCCCGGTATCGGCGCGGTTGCCGGACTTTTAAATATGCGATTCATACCGATTCGGTGGGAACGATTTGATTTGATGATCCTAAAGGATAAATTTTTCGATGTGGGGGTTCAACGGTTCTTAGGTCTTTTACATGAGAAGGCGTTTAAACGGCTGGGCGAGCGATTTTCAGGTTATGACCTCGGTGTTTCCGGGAAGATGATTTATCCGGGCGCAGATGACGGTTTACAGAAGACAGAAAACAGAAGACAGATGACAGATAACAGATGACAGTTAATAGGTGTCAGAGAACAGGAAGCAGATGTTTGTTAACACTTGAAAGCAGTGCCTAATGAAGCGATTTGGGATGAACATTATTTTGGCGGGTTTGACCCTTTGTTTTTTTTGCACAACCGGCCTGGCAGGTGAAAAAATTATAAAAATGTCCACAACCACCAGCACCCAGGCATCCGGACTGCTGGACGTTCTATTGCCGGAACTTGAAAAGGATACGGGTA
>JASFTL010000036.1:0-14371 GCA_050053555.1 Desulfobacterales bacterium | reverse complement strand
TGAAAAATAGGCGCCTTGGGATTCTTATTCACCGCTACGATAAAAGGATTACCTTTTAATCCGCCTAGATGCTGAAAGGATCCGCTGATGCCCAGAGCCATGTAAACTTTGGGTTTTACCGTCTGTCCAGAAGTGCCGACCTGACGGGCCTTTTCAAGCCATTTGGCATCAACCACCGGCCGGGAACATGAGACAACGCCGCCCACCGCCTCCGCCAGTTCTTCAGCAATTTCGATATTATCCAGATCTTCAATGCCGCGGCCGACCGAAACCAAAATATCCTCTTTGGTGATATCCACATCACCGGCTTCGGCCTCAACGATTTCCAGAAACTGTCGATCGGCCGCTATCTCCCCGAAATCCGATGATTTATCGATGACCTGCCCGGCGGCCGATTTGCTCTCATCCGGCTGAAACACACCCGGACGAATGTTGATAACGGCACCGGCTGAAATATCTGCTATTACATGCGTGCTGACCTGCCCGCTGTGTTCCTGACGAATCACTTTCAGGTTGTCCCCTTCCAACCCCTCAAAGCCAACGGCATCGGATATAAAAACCGAATCCAATTTGATGGAAAGACCGGGAGCAAGGTCCATTCCAAACGTATCATGCGGAACGAGCACAACCGCTTCTGCCGGCAAAACAGCGACCAGCAGCTTTCGGATGGCTTCAGCATTGGGATAGGCCAGGGCCTCGCTGCCAAACTTCCACACTTCCGCATAGGCGGCAGACAAATCGTTGCAAACCGCATCCAGATCCGCACCGGATCCGGTCACAATTGCAGTTGGCGAAACATCCGGGTAAATGCGTTTGGCGGCTGAAATGAGTTCTAAAGCCGTGTCATCGGCAATACCATTTTTATGTTCAATGTATGCGAAAACCTGTGCTGCCATTATTTTATTCCTCCTTTGGCTTTTAATCGGTCAATCAGTTTTTCGGCAATTTCCTCGCTGCTGCCTTCCAGAATTTCAGCGCCTTCGCCCAGTTCCGGAACAAAATAATCGATGCGTTTAACCACGGCGCCGGCGGCACCCACACGTGACGCGTCAAGACTCAGATCGGAAGCACCCCATACCGGTATGTCCACCGAAGCGACTTTACGGATGCCGCGAATCCCGACATACCGGGGCTCGTTGATACCGGTTTGGATTGAAAGTACGCAGGGAAGCGCGATTTTGTTCATTTCCTGATTGCCGCCTTCGATTTCCCGACCAATTTTAAGCTGACTGTCATTTAAAACTTCAATGAAGTTTACCACCGATGCATAGGGCACATCCAGCATGGCGGCCAGCATGCCGCCGATCTGACCGGCACCATCATCCGCCTGGGCACCGGTCAGGATCAGATCGTAATTGCCCTTCTCGACCACCGCCTTCAAAATGGAGGCAATGCCTTTTCCGTCTGATCCCTCAAAGGCATCGTCGGACGCCAGGATGCCATTGTTGGCGCCCATGGCCATTTCTCTTCTGACGACCTCTTCGGTTTCCTCATCCCCAACAGAAATCACAGTAACAGCACCTCCCACCTTGTCGACGATTTGGATGGCCTCTTCGACCGCATAATTGTCCCATTCGTTTACCGAGTAAACCAGATCATTGCGTTCGATATCCGAACCGTCCTTGTTGACTTCGATCTCATTTTCAGCGCTGTCCGGAACCCGTTTAACACAAACCAAAATTTCCATACTAATCCTCCGGAATTACTAAAAGGTTATTCGTTATTTGTTATTCGTTAACACAAATCAGATGTCAGATAGCAGAAGACAGATGATAGATCGATAGCAGGGTTAATTTGTATTTTTCAGGTATTCTGACTCCTGTCCTCTGACTTCTGACTTCTGTGCTCTGTAATCAAATGCCTGGAAATAAGCTCAGTAAGGTCTAGTGCTTCCATCTGTCCTTCCAATCCGCTGACTTTAATGGCATCTTCAAGGTTGACCAGACAGAACGGACAGGCCGTTACAATCACATCGGCTCCGGCCTTTTTGGCCATCTCCACTCGCAACACGCCCATGCGCTGTTCTTCTTGGGGTTCATAAAATAGCATCAGTCCGCCGCCGCCGCAGCAAAAGGACCGGTCCCGGCAGTCTGCGGTCATTTCAACCCGCCGGATTCCCGAAATCGAATCAATGGCCCGGCGGGGATCATCGTAGACATTGTTATGCCGGCCCAGGTAGCAAGCATCGTGATAGACATAAATCCTGGATGCATCTTCAACCGCTTTGAGATGAATTTTACCGGATTGAACATGGCGCACAATCGTCTGGCTGATATGCTCCACCGGCGGAACGCCGGTATAGTCCTTCTTCAGCGCATTGAAGGCGTGCGGATCGGCGGTTACAATGTGTTGCACGCCCGAATTCAGGATGGCCGCCGCATTTTGATCCCTCAAGTCCTGATACAGCATTTCTTCGCCGAATCGTCTGGCTTCATGGCCGCTGTCTTTTTCGGCCTTGCCGAGGATGCCGAAATCAATTTGGGCTGCATTGAGGATCTTGGCAGTACAGCGAGCAATTTCCTGCATGCGGTCGTCAAATGAAGAAATGCTGTCAACGAAATACAGGACATCGGCTGAAGCACTTTTTTCAAGAATCCTTGCGGTGCAGCCCTCCGGAAGTTCCCGGGTCCAATCCGCACGTTTGCGCTCCATCTTGCCCCAGGGATTGCCGCGTTTTTCAAGGGAACCCAGCGGCTTTTGCAGGGACTGGGGCACCAGGCCTTCATCGACCATCCCACGCCGCAAATCCACCATCTTATCGATGTATTCAATTCCCAAAGGGCATTCCTGCTCGCAGGCTCCGCAGGTAGTGCATGACCAGATTTCATCCGCATCATAAATATCACCGATCAGTGGCCGGGCCTCTCCGCCGTTGCTGCCGATCAGCGGATAGTGTTTAAAGGCATAATCGCGGCCTTTGATGGATATGAAGCGCGGCGACAGCGGACGCCCGACGGCATTGGCCGGGCAGCGGTCTGAACAGCGGCCGCAATCCGCACAGGTATAGAAATCAAGAATATGCTTCCAGGTAAAATCCTCAAAAACCTTAACGCCAAAAGAATCCAAATCGTCCAGCTGTTCATCTGAAATGCCGTAGCGCACGGGCTTGACATTGCCCTTCTCAAGCCGCATGAAAAACACATTAAAGATGGAGGTGATCACATGAAAGTGCTTACCCAGCGGGAGAAAGCATAGGAAAAAGAAAAAGGTCAGATCATGAATGAAATAGGTCGTCAGATGGGTATTCTGCAATGCCGCCAGAGAGGAATTGCTTAGCATATGACTGAAAAACCAGGCAAGGCTCAGCGGGGCCGGAAACTCGGCCTGCACACCCTTTTGGCTTTGAGCGGCAACCAGACTGGCTTCAAATAAGCTTTCTGAAATCATCAAGGTTGATATCAGGCCGAGGACAAATACGGCTTCAACGGTATGATCTTTCCCGTAATGGGGAGGCACCGCATAGCGCTCGGGTTTGATGATCCCCCTGCGAAAGGCGGCGATGATACACGCAATGAGCACCCAGGTAGCGGCATAATCTTTTAACACGCTGTAAATCTGACCGAAAACACCATTGAATCCGGGCAAGACAAAATTATCGGAAAAGCCCAGAATGACCAGCTGGGTTGAGCGTGCACCTAAAATAATAAAACCGGCAAATATAAAAATGTGTAAAACACCGGCCAGCATATAGCGGGGCTGGCGCCACTGGGCCAGCCAGATTTTTAGAATCAGACCGATGCGTTGCCCAATGCAGCCCAAACGGTTATCCGACGCGGCCTTGACCAAAGGTGTCATCCTGCGGATCATGATGTATGCGAATATGGCCGTACCAACAACAGGTATCAAAATGGTAAAAATGACCGTTGGGATACCGAACACTGAAGCCGCGGCCGGAGAAGTCAAGGCGGATTCCATTATTAAGGTTGTTCCCCCTTCAGCTGATTGTTAAAATTAAGGTTGATGGCGAATTGGTGGCTGCGTGTAAGCCAAGGGAGTGTGCATATCAAAAATATCCTCATCAGGCAACTCAATAGGTGTCAGGTTTCAGTGTTCAGGTGTCAGGGCCCGCGTGTCTAACCGAAACAAGATAAACTCTGACATATCGACTCCCACCGGTAGTCCTCAAAGCAAACACCAGGTCTTTTAGACCAGTGACTGACACCTGAAAGCTGACACCTGAAGCCTCTTGTGGTTACTTACCCCCAAAGGCATCATCGGAAATGTCAACCGCCGTCGTGTCGCCTGCCAGAATCATATTCATCTTTCCGAGACTGACCGGTAAGATCGAATGTGCGAAAAATTCGGCACTTTTGATCTGGCCTTCGTAGAACACCCGGTCTTTTTTCTTGACACCGTTTTCAAGATTTTGCGCCGCGATGGAAGCGCGCCACAACAGGAGCCAGGCGAAAACCACATCACCGAATACCTCCATGAATGGATAGGCATGGGCAAAGGCAATCATGCGGGTATCCGGCGACATTCCGGTTTGACCGATATGAAGGGCCACTTCACCCAGCTTGTTCACGGCCGCTTCCACCTTACCTGAAATGTCTTGCAGACTTGAAAAAGATTTAGCGGTTGCGATGGTCTGCTGGGCCTCTCCCAGAAGATCCATGATCGGCTTGCCCTTATTCATGCCCAGCTTGCGGCCCAAAAGGTCCATGGCTTGAATGCCGTTGGTCCCCTCATAGATCGGTGTAATCCGACAATCCCGCAGTAGCTGATCCATGGGGTATTCTTTGATGTAGCCGTAGCCGCCGTAGACCTGAACACCCAGGCTGCAGACTTCAAAAGCCTTATCCGTCACATAACCTTTAGCGATGGGGATCAGCAGGTCGATTAAACCCTGGTATCTGGCCTTATCCGCCTCTTTCGCACTGAGATGAAATTTATCCTCGCAGTTTCCGATATAGTATATAAGGCTGCGCATGGCTTCGACATTGACTTTCATGGTCATCAGCATACGGCGAACATCAGGATGCTCGATGATGGGCACCGAGGGGGCATCGTCTTCGAGCGCCTTTAAGAGATGCCGGCCCTGCACCCGCTCGCGGGCATAGTTGACGGCATACATATAAGCGGAGCTGGCACAGGACAGTCCCTGGAGTCCCACGAGCAAACGGGCTTCATTCATCATCTGAAACATGGCCCGCATGCCTTTATTTTCCTCACCCAGCAATGTGCCGCGACAATTGCCTTTGCTGCCGAGCGAAAGCGAACAGGTGGCATTGCCATGGATGCCCATTTTTTCTTCGACACCGGTACAAACCACATCATTGGGCTCGCCCAGGCTGCCGTCATCGTTTACCCGGATTTTGGGCACTAGAAACAAAGAGATCCCTCTGGTGCCTTCCGGCGCGCCTTCAATGCGCGCCAGCACCGGGTGAATGATGTTTTCCGCCATATCGTGTTCACCGGATGATATGAAAATTTTGTTGCCGGTAATCGAGTAGGTGCCGTCGTCATTTTTAACTGCCGAAGTCGTCAATGCACCCACATCCGATCCGGCTTCAGGTTCGGTCAACAGCATCGTACCGGTCCATTCTCCGGTGAACATTTTTTTTAAAAACAGATCTTTTTGTTTTTCGGTGCCGAATGTTTGAACCAGCCGTCCGGCGCCATGGGTCAGCCCGGGATACATCATAAATGCAAAATTGGCGCCGATAAAATAATCATTGACCGCCAGCGAAAGGGTTACCGGCATGCCCTGACCGCCCCATTCCGGGGCATCGGAAAGGGCAACCCATTCTCCCTCTTTAAAAAGCTCCCAGGCCTTGTGAAATGATGCCGGCACTTTCACATGACCGCTTTCAAACCGGGCGCCTTCACGGTCACCGTCGACCTGGGTCGGTAGAAGTTCCTTGACCGCCAAATTGCGGGCTTCGGATATGATCAAATCGACGGTTTTTTTGTTAAATTCTGTATACTTCTCATCTTCGCTCAGGGTCTCGACCTGGAGCTGTTCATGCAGAACAAAATCGACATCTCTACGATCTGCAATAAATTGTGCCATTTTTTTATCTCCTCATTTGCAATTCATTCATCGCTAACACTGATTGATCCGATGAAATTCAGTGGTTTGGGTTGTCCCGATGGCCGATCCCCTTAATAAACAGCTCGACCAGCGGATCGGCCATTGAAACCAGATCATAGTCCCCATCAGAGTGCAGCCAGGTATTGATGACTTCATCAACTGCACCGATGACAAAGCGTTTGACCAATCCGACATAGAGATCCTTGCGAATCGTGCCTTCTTGCTGCCCTTGTTCGATGATCCCGGAGATGAGATCTCGATACAACTGGGACATTTCTTTAATTTGGGCTTCCGCCAGGCGGCTGTTCTGATGGGTTTCGACCTGGTAGACGATCGCCCCGTCTCTATCGCGCTGGAATTCGTCTAAATGGCGGCGGATAAGATTACGAAGTTTATCCAAGCTGGTTTGGGCTCGATCAACCTCCTCGCGAAAGGATTCAAAGACCTGTTTGGTCCGAAAACTGAAAAATTGAACCAGGATGTCATCCTTATTTTTAAAATACAGGTAGATGGTTCCGTCGGCGACCCCGGCTTCTTTGGCAATCTGGGCAATGGTCGACTGGTGAAATCCCTGTCTGGCAAAAACCTTAACCGCCGCCTCAAGGATCTGATGGTACTTATGGTTTTTTTCGATCCGGTTCGTAGCTGTCCTCACCTTGATATCCTTTCAAAAACGATACTGAATGAACGTTCATTCATTTTTTAGCAGAACCTGATCACCCGTGTCAAGCAAAAAATCATAGAATATTCTGATAAGTTTTTGTTGTAATTACAAAATACTAATATAAGCTCGAATGATTCAATCGATTAAATCAGCGCTTTTGGGGCCAATAACCAAAATGAGTATATATTCATTGTTGGAAAGAATTGAGCCGGATGATACAGCGGGCAACGTATCCGAGCAGCAAGTTTGCGCTTCGCACCAGAAATTTACGCCGAACATGCGAATGTCGGCAGCGCGGGAAAGCACCGTCTCTCAGATAAAAATGCATCTAAGAAAGATTTTGATGATGTTCTCTTGGTATTGAACTTTGAAGGTCTTTTGTGTATCTGGAATATTGAGATTTTTTGAACGCTGCTCAACCCAAGTCAAATGATATGGAGGATGCATACCCCAAAAGGATATGCGGCCGGGATTAAGGTTCATATGAACTTCAATTTTGCAATCATTGGCGGTGGTCTGACCGGAACCACCATGCTTTATCAGTTCGTAGAACAAGTGCGACAAGAGACTGATCGCAAGGCGCTGGACCCTTCTAAAATAAAAATTCAGATATTTGAAAAGCAAGAAACTTTCGGACCCGGCTTTCCTCACTGCGATCGAAATGTAATGCCTTTTCACATTACGAACATGTGTGCCAAGGACATGGGCATCCGGTTGGGCAATCCAGCAGATTTCCACGATTGGGTGAGCATTAATCAAGATAGACTTCAAGCACGATTTCCGTGGCTACATGATTCATCCTACAGCCATGGTCAATGCAGTCACTACCCACGTGCAATCATGGGTGAATACCTCAAAGAAAGATTTCATGAGGCCCATCAAAAAGCGCAAGCACTCGGCCTAAAGGTAGAGCTTTTTGCGCAGTCTGAGGTTGTCGACTTAGAAGAAAGGAGCGATAAGATCCATCTCACCGTGAAACGCCTTGTTTCGGGATCAATTTTTTCATGTTTCGCAGACCGGGTATTGCTTGCAACCGGGCATTGGTTCGAAAAAAAGAAACAGAATACCTACTTTCCCTCACCGTGGCCGGCGAAGCATTTGCTGCAAAGAATTCCAGAGGGTGAAACGGTGGCCGTAATCGGAACAAGTTTAAGTGCCATAGAGGTTGTTTTGACGCTCACTTCAAATGGCCGTTTTATGCGCGGTGATCCTGATGAACTGGTGTATGAACCGCCCTCAAATCCAAGACGATTTGCGCTGTACTCCAGAAGAGGGCTGCTGCCAAAAGTAAGGGGCAAGACGGGCAAATACCGCAACACGTATTTGACGCGCAAAAACGTGAGGCGCCTGGTTGTTGAAAATCAAGGGGTTTTGACACTTGAAGCCGTATTTCAGTTGCTTAATTTGGAACTGGAAGCGGCATATGGTCACCCGATTAATTGGAAAGAGGTGGTGAATCCAACGCGAGCAGCCGCCGATCTTTTGCAACAATATTTGGAAGATGCCAAAAGCGGAGATGGACCCGATGGTGAACTCATCTGGCAAACCGTCCTGCATCAATCTTTTGAGATGGTCAGAGAGATTTACCTGAAACTGAGATTAGAAGATAAAAAGCGTTTCGATAAAGAATACACCTCGATATTCTTTACGCATGCGGCAACCCAGCCAAGCATCAATGCCCAAAAATTGGCAGCGCTGATGAAGTCCGGCATCGTTGAGGTGTATAAACTGGGTCGAAATTATCAATTCGTAAAAAATGAATCATCAAACGAATATGAATTCGTATACGAAGACCCTAAGGGGAACATCAGAAGAGATGCTTACCGCTACGTGGTCAATGCACGCGGGCAGGCCAAGTCCATAAAGACGGATCCGTCAATTTTAACCAAGAATTTGCTCAAAAGGCATATCGTGCAAACAGAAGAAACCCAAATCCTTCAACCAGCCGATCGACAGCGCACTCGGTCAGGCAATCCACCGCAAACGGAACTTCAAACCTACCAAACCGGGAGCATGAGGATAGATCCAAAAACACATCAAATAATAAAACCGGCGTCCGATAAAACAACAACGAAATCAAATGGGATTTATGCGGTGGGTGCGATGACCAGAGGTCAGATCATCGACGCCAGTATGGCGCATGGAATTGTACAGTCAACTGCTGAAATTGCACGCCATTGGATTGATTATCTGAAGCAAGTCGCGATGTAAATTTATTTTTCTTTAGAATAGGGAGTGTACTTGCCAAATGACGCTGAGAAGATCAGAGCGGCAATTTAGCGATGATGAACGCTAACCTTTAAAACCGCCTCGGCGGCATGCCGACCCGAAAGCATGGCCCGCTTTATTCCTGGAACGCTTTCGTACTCACCGCAGACATAAATGCCCGGCTTCACCGGTTTTGCTCGGGCCGTTGGATCCGGTATCGGCGGCGGCTGAGCCGGCAATGCATGATCAATGCGGTAGGCCTTCACGTGACGCCACGCATCGACCGCTGGCCCGAACCAATCAGAGAGTTCTTTTCGCACGACTGATTCAGCAGTCCTGTCGTCTGCTGCTAACAAATGCCCGATTAGAACCACGGAGATAAGCGCTTCTCCAGCCGGTGCGTATGAGGGTGCGACAATGCTCGGCACGGTCACGCTGTTGATCGTGCCGGTCGTTTCACCGTTGATGATCAGAAAAAAAATGGCGCATATCATCAACGAGTGTCGGATGAATTGAAAGCGATTCGGGAAACCAATCCAGTGGTTTGCCTTCTTTTTGTCGCAACTCATTTAAATAACTTTTAATGAATTCGTGATAGGTGCGATATATGAATTTTATTAATGCTTCCGGCAGATCAGAAATTTCTCCCAATCTTTGGGCAATAATGGTTCGGCATAGCCGGTCAATTTGCGAGTGTCCGTTCTTAATTGACATGATCTATCTCTCCTCAGGTATCTCATTATTTTCGAAGAATGTTGATGATAAGCGCGTAGATTTGTTGCAGCTCCTCTCCAACAGGCAGGGATGCCCGACGTTGCCATATATGGGCCACGTCGTTATCGGGCACGCCCAGCCGCTGGCATAGCAGCCGGGCTTGATGCCAGGTCGGCAGCCAAACGAGTTTTTCAACCATGGCTTCCACGCTGCCGAATATGTCGATAAAGCGTGGAAGACTCAGGATAAAATAAATTCGATGCGGGAAAGGAGAATCGGCCTTGATATGTTGTTCCGGGTCCCACGCAAAACATCCTACATGCGGTTGCCAATCGATTCCCAGTCGTTTGATTTCCACCGCCAAATGGCAAATTCGGGTGTCAAACACAACTGGCGCAAGATCTTTTTGAGGATTAAATGGTATCGGTTTCATTTTAGAGATCGTCTCCTTCGATCGGCCACTAAAAGGCCAGCCTGTTTGTTATTGACCGTGGGTGTTTTTTTAAACGACGGAAATAATCATCAACGAGCTGTCTCGCTTGGGCGGTCTTTAAACGACGAATCAGTGGAAACAGACGGCTGCAATCACCCAGACTCAGTAACCGGACTGCTCGAATACAGGCAAGCTCGTTTCGGATATGCGGAAAGGTTGTTAAGTCCGCTGACAATTCTTCTTTCTCAATAAGTTTGGTATATATCAATGACCGGGCTGCAAGCAAGGCCTGGCGCTGAGTTCTCTTAATGGCGGGGTGAAATATGTAGGTGAGGGTTAGCTGATCACCGGGTCCAAACAGATGCCCCTTCTGGCCGAGCGTTTTGAGTGCTTTATGGGCTGTAAAAACGAATTTGATTTGAACCTTTTTAGGCAACCGATTTCTTAGCAAGGGGTACAACGAATAGTGAATCGCACCGGCTTCGATAAATGCGGATGGATATCGGGTGACTTGGGTGGCCAGAGCCTGGGCCCGCAGGGAGTCTCGCAATCGAAATCGGACCGCATCATAGCGCGCAAAACGCATGATGGCTTTGACGGCGGCCTCAAAGGACCCGTTTATGACGGTCTGGTAGTAATCTAACAGCGCTTTGGTGGCAGTCCGTTCGGCAAGATATACATGACGCTGAATCGATTCCGGCTTTAATTCTTTAGGACCATGACCCTGGGAAAAAAACGCGTGGATCTCGAACAGATTTTGTAAAAACGGTTCCACCTGAAGTATTTTCTTCCCGTTGCGATGAAGTTGTCGCAGAAGGCGGCACATGCCACGGCTGAATTCAGGATACTCAACCTCGGCAGATAATAAATAGTCTTCGACCGCAAGCCTACCTTGAAGCATGCGTTGGAATCCAGGCAGAGGCGCATCTTCCAGGAAGATGGCCTCGTGGTTTCCTATAAGATCAGCTGTTATGCTGATTATTTCCGGGCGATGGATTGAAAAGCCGATGGTGATGCGATTCATAATGGTTGAGACGTTTCATGCGTCTGCAAATTTAAGTTTGCGTTTTCCAAATAGGACTTTACAATGTCCTGCGGTGATTTATCGTATGTATATTTATGCGCAGTAAATCATAATATGCAAATCAAATCCAATGGGAGTCGAAATATCAATTCATGAAAGCGTTTACCCTATTGCTTAGCCTTTTAACGGCTCTAATGTTGCTTGACTCCAAGAGCACGATGTCAATGGACTTCGATCAATTCCAATGGAAAAATCGATTGCTTTTTCTATTTGCCCCGCATGGCAGCCATCCCATTTTCACAAAACTCCAAAGCGAAATTTATGCTCAAAAAGCTGAAGTGAAAGACCGTGATTTGGTAATTTTTGAAGTCCTTGGGCAGGGTCCCTCTCGAATGAACACGACTCAATTGAACCGAGGGGTGGCGGATGCGATTCGCAATCGCTTTGATGCACCCCAGAAGACATTTACCCTCATCCTGGTCGGCAAGGATGGTGGCATAAAAATGAAGCGCCATGATGGGGCTAACATAAAAGAGGTGTTTGAATTGATCGATTCGATGCCGATGCGTCAAAATGAAATGCAGCGAAAAAGGCCATCATTTTAAGGTTTCGATTGCGATCATCGAACCACGCTCAGCGGAAAAATGTAACGATCATTGCTACGAGAAATGGCGATCTGTGAGGAGGGCGAAACATGGAAGCAAAAAATTTTCTCATTATTGGAGGCAGTTCCGGTATTGGACTGGAGGTTGTCAAAGCGCTCCATGAATCAGACGATGAGATCTTCGTGGGTTCACGAACAAATGATCAACTATCCCAATTAGACGGCGTTCACCATATACCACTTGATGTCCAAGCAGAGCCCTTCAATCTTGGAGGATTGCCAGAAGTTTTGCATGGAATGGCTTACTGTCCGGGGACCATTCGGCTGAAGCCCTTTCAACGTCTGACAAAAGATGACTTTTTGGAAGATTTGGAAATTAATTTTCTGGGAGCGGTAAAGACCATTCAGGCCTGCTTGAGCCAACTCAAAAAATCAGCAAC
This sequence comes from Desulfobacterales bacterium, assembly GCA_050053555.1. Lineage (GTDB taxonomy): Bacteria > Desulfobacterota > Desulfobacteria > Desulfobacterales > JAHEIW01 > JAHEIW01. The sequence goes on along the minus strand of JASFTL010000036.1, from coordinate 2,250 downwards.
CGGCGCATCCATCGTGCTATTCAGCACCGTGGCCGTAAAAGCCGGTATGCCATTTCATGCTTCCGTCGCCGGCGCCAAGGCCGCTGTGGAAGGATTAACACGTTCTTTGGCGGCTGAATTTGCACCCCGCATCCGGGTGAATGCCATCGCGCCTTCCCTTACCGATACCCCCTTGGCGCATAATTTGCTGTCCAGTGAAGAAAAACGGCAAGCATCGGCGGAGCGTCATCCACTCAAGCGGATCGGAGTCCCGCAGGAAATTGCCCGTTTAGCCGTCCATTTGCTGTCGGATGCCAGCGCCTGGTTGACCGGTCAGATTATTCACGTCGATGGGGGCATGAGTGCCTTGAGAACCTTCAGATAAAAAGGAATCGAATCGTGCAAAAGGTTTTGGTTACCGGAGCCACCGGATTTATCGGCATCGAAGTGTCCAGGCAGCTGGCGGAGCGTGGCGCTCGCCCGCGGCTGATGGTCAGGCGTCCGGTGCGGGGGCTAATGCTCAGAAATCTGGAAGCCGATATCATGCAGGCTGATATCCGCAGCCCCGATAGCCTGGATCGAATTCTAAAAGGGATCGATATCGTTATCCATCTCGGCGCCCGGGCAGCTTTTGAGCCCTACCCGCGACTGTATCCATCTATTGTCAAGGGTTCCGTTAATCTCATGCAGGCTGCAATCAAAGCGCGGGTTAAAAATTTTGTGTTTGGCGGCAGTCTGCTGGTCTACGGGGATACCGCCGAGCCGATGGATCAGCAGACACAACCGGCGCCCATGTCCGGTTACGGCCGGGCCAAGCTCGAGGCCGAGCAGCGCCTGGCGGAGTTGGCCGCCGCTGCCGGCATCGGCTTCGCATCCATACGTTTGCCGCATGTTTATGGGGCGCACAGCCTGCTTTTTGACCAGGTTCGGCACGGCAAAGTCTATTTCCCGGGAAAAGGAGATAATTCGTTTGCGCACATCCACGTTTATGACGCGGCGCATGCCCTCATCCATGCTGCTGAAAGGGATCAATCGGGGATCTGGGTCGTGGCCGATGATCTATCCTGTACGTGGAATGATTTTTTTGAAACGGTGCAAACCTACTATCCGCGACTGCGCGTGACGCACATTCCAAAAACGATTTCGTACATGGGTACGCGGTTATTAGATGTTCTCTTCGGCCTAACCGCACAGGCGAATCCATATCCGAGCGGCGCCATTTCATGCTGGAATTTACGTTTACCGGTTGTGCCCGGAACAATGAACCAGACAATCGGTTTGGCGCCCAAATTCCCAACCATTCATGACGGTATCCCCGACGTGTTAGACGATTCCATCTCTTTTTATTGGTCGCCGTCTAACCTTGATCGACTTTAGAATTAAAAAATCGCATGCAACCACATAAAGCCATTGAATTTGTTCCGCAAATCCATTAAATACTGCTCAAGAGGTTTTTGGTCAAACATCTTTCGAAGATATTCGAATTAAACTCAACGCAATAATAGCAAAAAATTCACTCAATGAACAAAGTGGGGCCAGTGCCTAAAAGACCTTCACTTCGATTGTCGATCCGACGCTGGTTCGACACAGAAGCCGCTGCTGATCAAATACCGCAAGCAGACATCAAGCAAGTCGATTGGTTTCGCATCATTCCATTTGTGATCATGCACACGACCTGTTTGGGCGTAATTTGGGTCGGGTGGAGCTGGTTTGCCATTTTGACGGCTGCCGGGCTTTATTTCATTCGCATGTTTGCCATCACCGGGTTCTACCACCGCTATTTTTCCCACCATTCATTTAAAACCAATCGGTTTTGGCAGTTTGTGTTTGCCGTTATCGGCAATTCATCTGTCCAGCGCGGACCGCTGTGGTGGGCAGCGCATCATCGTCATCATCATCGCTACGCGGATACGGATAAAGATATTCATTCACCCAGCCGGCACGGATTTATCTGGAGTCACATGGGGTGGCTGACTTCACCTGCGAATTTCCCGACCAAAATGAACTATGTAAAGGATTGGGCCAAATTCCCGGAGCTGCGCTGGATCAATCGCTTTGACATTGTCGTTCCCCTTCTGTTGGCCGCTCTTTTATTTTTAGGCGGGAACATACTCCAGGCCTATGCGCCCCAGCTGGAAACCAGCGGTCCCCAGCTGCTGATCTGGGGCTTTTTTATTTCTTCGGTTGTACTCTTTCACGGCACGGTAACCATCAACTCTTTTGACCACATGATCGGCAGCCGGCGCTATGATACCCCGGATACCATTCGCA
>JASFTL010000035.1:0-14387 GCA_050053555.1 Desulfobacterales bacterium | reverse complement strand
AGAGCAGTCCGGACAAGGAAGTTTAATATCTGCTGCTTGTCCTCCGGCTTTAAATTGGGCCGGTTGCGGATCGGTTCCATGCGATCTAGCAGCCAGCGGCGTTCGGATGGATCCTGCAGTTGCATGAACTCCACCCCGATTGAACGGCAGTAGGTTTCCTTGAGGGCTTTAATAATATCTTTCAGTGGAGCATGCTGCGAGGCTGCAAAACGGCGGGTAAAAAATTCGCGGTCCAGATCGTCTGAGGTTAAATTGAATGCCTCCAGCGACAACAGGGGATGTTCGGTAGGGCATGCCGCCAGGGGGTCCAGGCAGGCCAGCAGATGCCCAAGATCCCGATAACGATAAATAAGCGACTCGACCCGTGATTGTCTTAACAGCTGTTCCTCATCAAAGCCTTCAAGGGCTTGAGGTGCACCGGCTGTCGCCAGTTCATATCCTTCAAAGAAAAAGCGCCAGTCGCGGGAAACACTGGTCGGATCGGCTTTCCACCGTTTGTATTGCTGCTCGATAAATTCGGCATTCCAGCCGGCAGCGAAATCCATGACCGCATTACCTTTTTGAATTAACCACGAAGAATACGAAGAGCAGATATTTTTTTTGAATGCTTTCTTTTAGCTGTCCTTCGTGAACTTCGTGGCGGATTTTTATAATGTTTATTTGTATTGTCGCTATTTTTGATTGTGGCAGTGAAATTGTTTTGGAAATTCAATAAAAACTTAAAATGAAGATAAGCAGCGATTTACAATAACGCGATCATATGGAAAAGAAATTTGAGTGTCAATTCCTATTTGATTTGTATGCGGGCTGCAAATACTATAGATATCTGAGCGTTAAAATGCTATGCTGGAATTACTCAGGCCTCAATTCATTTGCCGTTTTAATAAAAAACCGCGATTGAGCAAAGCCGTTTGTTCTGTTTTATGAGATTGAATCTGGATGTAATATATCGGAATTCAAATGTGCCAAAATCACCTTTGTGCACGAGACTAAACACTGTAGGCTGAAGCTGCCGTGCTGTTAAACGCTTGCTAATGCGACTTTCGGCAAGGAATTCTATATGGCTAAATTCTCTATAACAACATCAGAAACTCAATCCCATGAGTTGTTGCTTGAGTTGGCGCGAACGCTGGCTGCAATTACCGAGGAAATGGAACCGTTACTCAAAGGTCACTCCGAACGGGTGGCCAACAACTGCGCCAATTTTTGTGAAGCGTTTAAACTTCTGCCGGACCCAGACATTTTTAAGCTTTACCTTGCCGGATTGGTTCATGACATCGGCTTGATTTTCTTTCCGAAAACACTACTAAAAGATGATCAGAATCGCAGTGATGATGAAAAAATCCAGATGAGAAAACATCCGGTCATTGCCGAGAAAATTCTCTCCAATCTTAGCATCTTAAAGCAGATTTTACCGCTGATCCGTCACCACCATGAAGCCTTTGACGGCAGCGGATATCCTGATGGGCTAACAGGTGATGAAATCCCACTGGGTGCGCGCATACTTGTTCTCTTTAATGAGCTTGATACATTGATTTTTCCATTTTCCAAGCGCGCCGCTCTTAATCTTGAAGAGGCGATCGCTGCCATAAGAAAAAGTGCGGACAAACAGTTTGACAGCAAACTGATCGATCAATTTGTTCAGTTTGTTGAATCCAATTCCGGTGAATCGGAAGATTTTATTTTAAAAAAAGAACGTGCTTCGATCAGGGAAATTTTTACAAATATCATTCAAGATTTTACAGCCGGTAAAATTAGACCCCCGGTGATGCCACAAGTTGTGCGCGACGTTCAATCGGTTATCAAACAGCCAAACTCATCTGCTGAGGATGTCGCCGCCGTGATTGAGAGAGACCCGGTCATTTCGTTGCGGCTAATATCGGTTGCCAACAGCCCGGTTTATCGTGGAATTCAGGAAATTCCGAATATCAGAGAGGCGATTCCACGCATGGGATTAAAAGAAACCCTCAATGTTGTTATCGCGATTGTCAATAAGAGCCTTTATGAAACCGATCGTGCGCAATTTAAAATCTTAATGGACAAACTCTGGGTGCATTCACTGGCCAGTGCTTATGGCTCCAAACTCATTGCCGAACATTTAAAGCTCGAGGACTCGGAAAAATTTTTCCTAATGGGTCTGGTCCATGATATTGGCAAGTGCTTGCTGTTGAAAGCGTTTACAGATATAACTGAAATCAAAAATATTAATTTCGATGTCATTCAGACCAATATTCAACAGGGTCATCTGAGCATCGGCGGCGTAATGCTGCGGCGATGGGGGTTTGATGACCTCTTTCTTAAAGTTGTCACTCTGCATGAGGGCCATGAACTTACTCCGGAAACCGAGAAGGAAATTCTGGTTGTTCATTTGGCGAACATGCTGATGCGAACGATCGGGTATAGTCTTTTTGAGGATGATGTGAATTTCAACGAGCTGGATTCGGCAAAATTTTTAGAAATAGAGCCGGCTTCGCTAAGTGAAATTGGGAAAGAAATAAAAAGCATAATCCAGGATGTGGCTCATTTGTTTTAGATTATATGAACTGGGCTGCTCTGGGGTGTGGTAAATTCTATGTATTTGAGTGCCTTAAACAGCACAATGCTTATGATTTCAGTGTTCAGGTGTCAGGTGTCAACGTCTGAACTTGTGATGCTTCAGCTCGATCAACGCTGACACCTGAAACCCGAAACCTGACCCCTGTCTTTTCGTGACACCTGAAACAAAACCGCAGACTGCATGAAGCCATCTCTGGTTGCAGTTGAAAGTCCCCTTATAGGTAACCTGCCGTCTTGTCATCTGTGCAAATGACCTTATGTTATCTATACAAAATTTGTTATTTTACTGATTTTACGGATATTTCCAAAAACATACTTTATTACTCAAAGCAACCGTTCGGCAAACGAGATTCAGCTTTCGGAGGCTGATATGAATCGCAGGATCATACGATCTTTCATTTTCGTGATATTTTTCGGACTGGTTTTCAATTCTCCCGTTGCACCTCTTTGGAGCCAGCAAAAGCCCAAAGGCCCGCCGCCGGCAAGTGTAACCGTGTCGGTCGTTAAATCCGGGAGGGTTGTGCCCCAGACGGAATTTATCGGTACCGTCTTTTTTCAGGAGGTTTCCGACGTGGCCTCCGAGTTAAGCGGTCGGGTCGAAGAGGTGCGCTTTGAGGAGGGGCAGCGGATCAAAAAAGGCCAGGTTCTGGTCGAGCTGGGCTCGGATATTTTGGAAAAACGGCTGTTGGCAACTTCAGCCACCTATGAACAGGTTCTATCCGAGTTGGAAATTGCGCGCATCGAACTTAAACGCCGAGAAAAACTTTTTAAAACCAAATCGATTTCCGAGCAATCCTATGACGAAAACCGTTTCCGTGTTAAAGGGCTTGAAAAACGCGCTGACTCTCTTAAAGCCGAGGTCCAGCGCCTTGAAATCGAACTGCTGAAGAAAATTATTCGCGCCCCCTTTGAAGGGATTGTCATCAAACGCGAGGTGGATCGGGGGGAGTGGCTGGCGGAAGGCGCGACGGTGGCCATATTGGCCAAGGACGATGTCGTCGATGTTGTGGCCAACGTTCCCGAGGAATTTATTCCCTTTGTTCAAATTGGAATGCCGGTCAAAACGATCATCAACGGCAATGAAATTATAGGGTCGGTTATTGCCGTCGTTCCGCGTGGAGATATTGCCACCCGGACGTTTCCGGTAAAAATCCGAGCACCGAATACACTGGAACTCATTGAAGGAATGTCGGCCAGAGTGGTGCTGCCGGTCGGCAAACCCCAAAAAACGCTGGTTGTGCCCCGGGATGCCGTCATCACCGTATTCGGCCAAACCGTCGTTTATGTGGTTAAGGATTCCAAAGCGCGGATGATTCCGGTAGACGTTATCGGGTATCAATTGCTGACAGCCGGCGTGAAAAGCACGGATCTTTCAGAAGGCATGCAGGTGGTTGTCAAAGGCCACGAACGATTACGCAACGGACAGATGGTCTCTATTTTGTATGAAAATAGATGAGAATATTTTTTTAAACAAGTAAATCGGATAATAATCTTTTATATTTCTCATCTATTTTCACCCTTCGGGTGGCCGGAGACTCCCATATGCTGCGTTATTAAGGGCGAAGCATAGTTCACTATGGCTTCGCCCTTAAGCGCCTTGCCTATGGAAGCCTCCGACTCGTCCAAAAATCAGATTGCACCTGATAAATTATTAATTAATTGTTGAAACGGAGTAAAATCCATTCTTGAATATCATCAATCATCAAATTCTAATAACAGATAACTATTAACTTCCCATTGAGCGGTTTCGCTCAATGAGAGTTTTAGAAGATGAATGCTATTAAATTTTCGATCGAAAAACCGGTTACCGTCATCGTGGGTGTCATTCTCATTACCCTGTTCGGATTCATCGGTTTGTCACGGATGCCTTATCAGCTAAGTCCTACCGTCATTGAGCCGGAGATTACCATCACCACAGCCTGGGCAGGAGCCACGCCATATGAGGTGGAACGGGAGATTATTGAAGAACAGGAGAAGGTTCTAAAGGGCATACCCGGGCTTGTGGAGATGGAAAGTTCGTCATTTAACTCCCAGGGAACCGTAACGCTACGATTTATAATCGGCACCGACTCGGATGACGCCCTGCTGCGGGTCTCGAACAAACTCGACGAAGTTCCCTCCTACCCGGAAAATGTCGACAAACCCATCATCACCGCTACCGGCGCCGCCACCTCGCCGGTGATCTGGATGGTTTTAAAAACTACAGCAGACAATCGACGGTCGCCCTATGAATATCGGACCTATTTTGAAAATAACATCCGGCAGTATCTGGAAAGAACCACCGGCGTTGCGGATCTTTTCATCGGCGGTGGAATTGAAAAAGAGATGCATATCATCGTTCAACCGGAAAAACTGGCGGCCTTCGGGCTGACCATACCCGAGTTGATTGAAATTCTTAGAACTGAAAATATCAACATTTCCGCCGGCATCATGGGCGTCGGCCGGCGCGATTATCGCATTCGGGCCGTTGGCGAATTTAAATCAGCCGCAGATATCGAAAGCATCGTTATCCGTTCCACCGGCCAACAGCGTATCCGAGTTTCGGATCTGGCAACCGTTAAATTCGGCTATCAAAAACTGGCCACGGCCATGCTGCACCTGGGCAAAGAGGGTATTGCGGTCGGGGTCAAACCGGAACCGGACGGCAATATCCTTGAGCTTTCGGACCGCCTGGAAGCGGTCGTCAACCAATTGAACACTGAAAAACTTGCTCCGCAAAAAATCAAACTGGATTGGGTGTATGATCAAAGACCCTATATTCGGGGTGCCATCAAACTGGTGCGGCAAAACATCCTCATCGGCGGAACCCTCGCCATCATTGTATTGCTGATATTTTTAAGGAGTTTGGTTTCCACAGTTGTGGTGGCGACCGCGATTCCGATCAGCATTATCGGTACATTTATTTTCATGCATTTGATGGGTCGCAATTTGAATGTGGTCAGTCTGGCCGGCATTGCATTTGCCGTCGGCATGCTGATTGACAGTGCCATCGTTGTGCTTGAGAACATTGATCGCCATTGCAGCATGGGAAAAAGCGCGTTCCAGGCAGCCTATGACGGTGCTCGTGAAGTCTGGGGGGCCATTCTGGCATCCACCCTGACCACCATTGCCGTTTTTTTACCGGTCATTTTTATGGAGGAGGAAGCCGGACAGCTTTTCCGGGACATTGCCATTGCGGTCACCTTCGCCGTTGCCTTGAGCCTGTTTGTTTCCGTTTCGGTGATACCGATGTTCTCCAGGCGACTTTTTGAACTCACCGGAAGAGAAGACTCATGTAAGACGCGCATACAGGTCGGCAGCAATATCGGTACCCGATTGGTCAACGGCCTGATGTCGCTGGTAAAAACGGCAATCCAAAACAGGATGACCCAGATCGCCACGGTTTTGATTTTCAGTTCAGTTTCGATCTTGGGTGCCTGGATGTTGTTTCCCAAAGCAGAATATCTACCCCAGGGCAACCGCAACCTGGTCATTAACATTTTGATTCCGCCGCCGGGTCTTTCATTCGATGAGCGCAGGGCTATCGGGGAACATATTTATCGGGTCAATACACCTTATATCGGCAATGACACTGACGGATTTCCCGGCATTGAAAATATGTTTTATGTCGGTGCCGAGCAGATTATGCTCTTTGGCGCCACCAGCACACATGAACAGCGGGCCGGCGAACTGCTGCCGTTGTTCAGGCGCACCATCTTTTCGATTCCCGCTATGTATGGGGTGAGCATTCAGGCCGGTGTCTTCCAGACGTCCCTGGGTCGCGGAAGGACCATCGAGGTCAATGTCAGGGGTGATGATTTAAATCGTATCGTGCAGGTGGCCGGGGGCATGTATGGCGCCATATTGAAAGAAATTCCCGAAGCCCAGATCCGCCCGGTGCCTTCGCTGGAGTTGCTGTTTCCGGAAGCACGATTGGAACCGTTGAGGGATCGTCTCAAAGCGGTTAATATGACTGCCAGGGATTTTGGCATTGCCCTGGATGTCCTCATGGACGGCAGAGATATCGGAGATTTTAAGCAGGAAGGCCAGAAAAAAATCGATTTGATTTTGAAAGCCTCCGAGGCAGACATTCGCACCCCTGAGAAACTGTATCATTCCATGATCGCTATCCCCGGTGGGCGGATCATGCCGATTTCTTCTTTGTCGAAGCTGGAGCGCACTGTCGGAATCACACAGATCCGTCATCTCGAACGCCAGCGAACCGTTACCCTCGAGGTCACACCGCCGTTTTCCGTCCCCTTGCAGGAAGCCATGGAAACCATCAGTACACGGGTTATCGGTCCTATGGCCGGCCAGGACTTGCTGCAGGGAACCGATGTGGGGCAAAGCGGCGTGGCTGACAAACTAACCGAGACCCGCCAGACGCTTCAGTGGAATTTTATACTGGCGGCCATCATCGCTTATTTGCTTATGGCCGCATTATTCAGCAACTTTATCTATCCGCTGGTCATTATGTTTACGCTGCCGCTGGCCGCCGTTGGAGGGCTTTTAGGACTCAAACTGGTCAACTGGCTGATTACCCCTCAACCCTTTGATATTCTCACCATGCTGGGTTTTGTGATTCTTGTCGGTGTGGTGGTCAACAATGCCATTCTCATCGTTCATCAGACCTTAAACAATATCCGGCATCACGGCATGCCGTATCGGAAAGCCGTGTTGGAGTCCACACGAACGCGCTTAAGACCCATTTACATGAGCGCGACCACCAGCATTTTTGGTATGCTGCCGCTTGTGCTGATCCCCGGCCCGGGATCTGAATTTTATAGAGGACTGGGAAGTGTGGTTTTAGGCGGACTGGCTGTCTCCACTGTTTTTACTGTTCTCATGATCCCATCCCTGCTGATGTTTGTCATTAAAATGGAGCAGCCCGGGGGTTGATGTGAACAGTTTAGCACTAACGGTTTCCACCAAAAACAGCCTCAAAAATAGCAGATCCTGCCCCAAAAGGTGCCTAAAATGACTAAAGTGAGCTAGAGTGCCTCAAGCTGCGGCGTCGCTACGCTCCATCTTTTATAAAATGGATAGAATACCTTAACTTTAGGCACTTCCAACTTTAGTTCACTTTAGGCCCTTTTCTTTTGTAAACCACGGTAACCTTGTCAAAGGCGCCTGACCGTCTTAATTTATTTGAGCAGTCAAAGGATTTTTATCTATTTCCATGAGAGAGCCGCATGGGGCACCGGCATGTAGGGGCCGTCTACCCTTGTGGGACTGAATATTGGTTAGTTTGTCGCGTATTGGATTTCAGCTGAAAACGCCAAGTTCCCTCAATTTATTTATTCTGCAGGGTGTCTCACGCAATAATTGAAGAGAGGTGCACCGGTGAAGCAAATTGCGTTAAGCGGAATTAAACCGACCGGCACTTTGCATATCGGAAATTATCTGGGGATGATCAAGCCTGCGTTTGACCTGATCGAAAAATTTGAAACCCTTTACTTTGTGGCCGACTATCATGCCCTGACAACCCTAAAAGACAAAAATACCCTTAATCAGTATGTATACGATGTTGCCGCGACTTTACTGGCGCTGGGGCTGGATCCCCAGAAAGTAATCTTTTTCCGGCAATCCGATATCCCGGAGATCTTTGAATTTACGTGGATTCTAAACTGCTTCACGGCCAAAGGATTGCTCAACCGGGCGCATGCTTACAAAGCTGTGGTCGATGCGAATCTCAACGCCGGAAAACAGGCGGATGCTGATATCAATGCAGGTTTGTATAATTACCCGGTTTTAATGGCTGCCGACATTTTGCTTTATGGGTCCCATTTCGTGCCCGTCGGCCAGGATCAAAGACAGCATGTTGAAATTGCCCGTGATATTGCCCTTGCTGTAAACAATACCTGCGGGGAAGTATTGACGGTGCCCGAACCGCTTATCCAGGATACGGTAATGACCATCCCCGGTATCGACGGCCGTAAAATGAGCAAAAATTATAATAACACCATCCCGATTTTTGCCGATGCGAAAGAACTGCGAAAACAGGTGATGCGGATCGTAACGGATTCCAAGCGCCCGCAGGATCCAAAAAATCCGGATGAATGCAATGTATTTAACATCTTCAAATATTTTGCTTCGCCGGAGGCCATCGCGTCTAGGCGCAATACCTATCTTAGCGGGGGACTGGCCTACAGTAAAATCAAGCAGGAACTTTATGAACTGCTTGATGATTTCTTCGGCAGCAACCGAGTTGCCTATTATAAACTGATGGATGATAAAAATCAGCTGGACCGCGTTTTAAACGAAGGTGCGGACAAGGCCCGGGCGATAGCCGGGCCGGTGCTTGAAAGCGTGCGCCGGGCCGTCGGCATCAGCCGTTCATAAAAAACAGGCTTCAGGTTTCGGGTGTCAGGTGTCAGCATCAGACAGAGCGGATTGTCAGAACGGTCAGGGCTGACACCTGAAACCAGGCCGGCCACATTGGGCCTAAGCCTGAAACCATCATCTCTAAAATTAGTAAAGGTAGAAGGAAGATATGGCCAAAAACGTTGCCCAAAAATTAATCGAATCCCATTTGGTTAATGGTCGGATGGAACCGGGTGAGGAAATCGCCTTAAAAATCGATCAAACCCTGAGCCAAGATGCTACCGGCACCATGGTCATGCTGGAATTCGAGGCGATGCGAGTGTCAAGGGTCAAAACCGATCTGTCCGCTCAGTATGTGGATCATAATTTGCTGCAGACCGATTTTCGCAATGCCGATGATCATCTGTTTTTACGAAGTGCGTGTGAAAAATTTGGCGTCTGGTACAGTCGGCCCGGAAATGGTGTGAGCCATCCTGTGCACATGGAACGATTTGGCATTCCCGGCAAAACATTGCTGGGCTCGGACAGCCATACACCGGCTGCCGGTTCGCTGGGGATGCTCGCCATGGGTGCCGGGGGCCTGGAGGTGGCCATGGCAATGGCCGGCGAGCCTATTTTTGTGAAGATGCCCAAAATCATGGGTGTTGAATTGACCGGCAGGCTGCCGGCTTGGCTCAGTGCCAAGGATGTTATCTTAGAAATGCTGCACCGCCATGGTGTCAAGGGGGGTGTGGGCAAAATAATCGAATATTATGGACCCGGGCTTAGGCATCTTTCGGCCATGGATCGGCACGTGATTGCCAATATGGGCACCGAGCTGGGTGCCACCTCCACCGTATTTCCATCTGATGATGCCGTTAAAACCTTTCTAAAAACGCAACATCGGGAGGCTGACTGGGTAAAAATCGTTGCCGACAAGGGCGCCGTTTATGATGAGTATGATGCAATTGATCTTAACAAACTGGAGCCGCTGATTGCACTTCCCAGCAGCCCCGGCAATGTGGTTCCGGTGCGGGAAGTCGCCGGCAAAGAGATCTATCAGTCATATATCGGATCTTCGGCCAACCCGGGCCTGCGCGATTTTGCGATTTCAGCGCTGATTGTCGACGGCCGGCAAGTGCATGATCGGGTTTCCTTTGATATCAATCCCACCTCGAGGCAGATATTGGAAAACCTGGTCTCGCTTGGGTTGCTGGAAAAGCTGATCCATGCCGGTGCTCGAATCCATCAGGCCGGCTGCGGTGGCTGCATCGGGATGGGTCAGGCACCGGCAACCGGACGCATCAGCCTGCGGACGGTTCCTAGAAACTTTCCTGGTCGCTCTGGTACCAAAGAAGATCAGGTCTATTTATGCAGCCCGGAGACAGCCACCGTTTCGGCACTAACGGGCGTTATTTCCGATCCGCGCGACATGGACATGGACTATCCGCATTTTGAGGTACCCCGCAAGCTTCATATTAATGCTGAAATGTTGGTTGCGCCATCTGACAAGCCCCTTTCCGTTGAACTGGAAAAAGGCCCCAATATCAAACCACTGCCGACATTTGATCCGCTGCCTCAGACTCTCGAGGGCCCGGTACTGCTTAAAGTCGGTGATGATATTTCCACCGATGAAATCATGCCGGCCGGTGCAAAGGTTCTGCCAAACCGCAGCAACATCCCTGAAATCAGCAAGTTCGTGTTCAACCGCGTGGACGAGCGTTTTTACGAGCGGGCGATGAACCACGGGCAGCAGGCCTTTTTTGTGGTCGGCGGCGACAATTATGGTCAGGGCTCCAGCCGGGAGCACGCCGCAATTGCACCACGGTATCTGGGTTTAAAGGCGGTTATTGCCAAAAGCTTTGCCCGAATTCACTGGCAAAACCTAAGCAATTTCGGCATATTACCGTTAACCTTCAGCGATCCGGCTGACTGGAACCGCATTGATGCCGACGATACCCTGGTGCTTAAAGACGTGCGGCAGGCTTTAGAGCAAGGCAAGAATTTAAAACTTCTCAACAAAACTCAAAATCAGCAGATTGACGTCAGCTATGCGTTGAGCGACCGTCAAATCCAGATGATTCTGGAGGGCAGTTTGATTAATGTGATTCGACAGAAATATGAAAAATCTTAGATCTGCAAGCCGATTTTTTAAAATTGTCTTATCATGAATTATATTCAATAAGGCCAAAATTGAGCGTTTCAAATTTTAAAAAGCTATTCCCTCTGTAATGAGGTTGTGATAAAAGGAAAACAATCATGATTGATAAAGAAGAATTATGCCAAAAAATTATCGCATTGTATCCGGATATCGGCGAATGTGGTATCGATGTCAGCGTTGAATTTGACAAGGACCAAAACACCTGGGTGGTGGATTTGAAAAAGAACAAGCATGAGTTGAAAACCTTTCTGGAAGAAGGGGATGCGGAAAATTGTTTGCAAGGCAAACAGTGTGTCAGCCTCGGCATTGAAATCGCTCAGCTTAAAGCCAATATTGAACGAATGCCGGACCGCTAATTTGCTTCCGGGGCCCACTGACTATGAAATATCGGAAAGAAAAGGATACGATGGGAACCGTTCTGGTTCCGGAAACTGCTTATTACGGGCCCCAAACCCAGCGGGCGGTCGATAATTTTCCCATGGGTGATTTAAAGCTCCCGGCATCTTTTATTCGGGCGCTTGCGTTGGTCAAAAAGTGTGCCGCTCGGGCAAATAAAGAACTGGGCTTATTGGACTCAAAACTGGCCGATGCGATTGCAACTGCCGCTCAGGAAGTCATTGACGGTCAGCTTGACGACCAGTTTGTGGTAAATGTGTTTCAAACAGGCTCCGGCACCTCGACCAACATGAATATGAATGAGGTCGTTGCCTGCCGTGCCAATGAAATTTTAAGCGGCAAAAAAGACGGCAAGTCGCCGATCCACCCCAATGATCATGTCAACCTGAGTCAGTCGAGCAATGATGTGATCCCTTCCGTGATCCATATTGCCGCCATGGTATCCATCCGGGAACACCTCATCCCCTCCCTTCGTTTGCTCGAGCAATCCCTTGCCAAGAAGACTGAAGCATTTGCAGATATCCATAAGATTGGCCGGACGCATTTGCAGGATGCCGTTCCCATGCTGCTGGGTCAGGAGTTCTCAGGTTATTCCCGCCAGATGGAACTGGGCATCAAAAGGATAGCGGCTGCGGAGGAAAGGCTTTGCGAGCTGGCATTGGGCGGTACAGCCGTGGGAACCGGAGTCAATGCGCATCCGGAATTTGCTGCCAGGGTTGTTGTGTTGCTTTCCAAAGAAACGAAAATTTCGTTTCAGGAAGCGGCCAATCATTTTGAAGCCCAGGCGGCCCAGGATGCCGCTGTGGAAGCCAGCGGTGCTTTAAAAACCCTGGCAGTTAGCCTGGTTAAAATAGCCAACGATATCCGCTGGCTGGCTTCAGGCCCCAGATGTGGCATCGGCGAGATCAATCTGCCATCCTTGCAGCCGGGCTCTTCGATTATGCCGGGCAAAGTCAATCCGGTGATTCCCGAAGCTGTTATTCAGGTCGCCGCCCAGGTGATGGGCAATGACACCAGCATTATGATGGGGGGACAGGCCGGTAATTTTGAGCTGAATGTGATGTTACCGGTAATGGCGTATAATCTTTTACAGTCCATCGAACTGCTGGCATCTGCGGTCGATGTGTTTGCAAAAAAATGTATTGACGGAATCAGCGCCAACGAGGAGACTTGTGCAGGCTACATCGAGAAAAGCCTGGCGCTGGCCACTGGACTGGTTCCAAAGATCGGATACGACAAGGCTGCAGCGGTTTCCAAAAAGGCCTATGAATCCGGCAAAACCGTGCGGGAAGTTTTGCTGGAAGAAAAGATTCTAAGCGAAAAGGAATTCGACGATTGGCTGCAGGATCAATTTAAGTAGCGCTCAACGCCGTCTTTTTAAATTTCGGATTTTCTTGATAAATATTTAATATTTTGAATCGCTTTGGCCGCTTCAAAGAAGAGGAGGAACGATATGGCCCGGAAGAATTATCAGATTAAAACCGCTTGTCCGCAATGCGGGTGTACTGAGTTAACCGTGCTGTCTGCCGATGAGATCAAGGAAAAATACGGTGATGTTCCCAATTTCGACTTGGAATGCGGTGAATGTATGGAAAAATACACAGCCGAAATGAAATCTGCCTGTCCGGAATGGGATCAGGACTGCAAGCTGCAAGAATAACTGCAATAAAAATACTTCACCACAGAGACCACTGAGAACACAGAGACCAAATACAACATCAAATTTATTCTTATTAAATTATCTCTGTGTGCTCTGTGAGCTCTGTGGTAAATAACACGTTTTCATTTAAGGATGAGGTCAATGACCGAAACCTCGTGCCAGTATGATTTGACGGGCTTTGCCCGCCTGAAGCTTTTCTGGGCGCTCTCTAGAACCCCCCATGGGTTGCTGGATATGTGTACTGCTGCCCTGGCTTCCTTGCTATGGCTGGGTTATTTTCCGTCAATAAAAATCATCGGGTTGGGGCTGATTACCGTCTTTGCCGGCTACACCGCCGTTTACGCCCTCAATGATGTTGTGGGCTACCGATCTGACAAAAAAAAGCTCCAAACGGGAAACTTACGGCAGATTGATGCCTGCCAGGATCTTGACGCCATGCTCGTGCGGCATCCGATGGCACGTGGACTCCTGAGTTTTAAAGAAGGACTTGCTTGGGCGCTTGTCTGGTCGCTTTTGGCCTTGATTGGCGCTTACCTTTTGAATCCGATATGTGTTTTGATTTTCGTGGGCGGATGTACATTGGAAACCATCTATTGCTTAATGTGGAACATCAGTCCTTCGCGTACCATTCTCAGTGGTGTCGTTAAAGCCGCCGGACCGATCGCAGCGGTATTTGCGGTCGATCCGAATCCATCTATTTCTTTTCTGATTGTCTTATTTTTGCTGATATTTTTCTGGGAAATCGGTGGCCAGAATGTGCCCAATGATTGGACCGATATCGAAGAAGATATGCGCTTCAAGGCGCAGACCATCCCCATTCGTTTCGGTCTGGAGCAGGCCAATGTCATTATTTTTGGTTCAATCATCCTGACGGTCATTTTATCAGGAATTTTGCTGATTTTATCAAATATTGCGTTCCAACTTCCTTTCATTATCCTCTTTGCTTTTGTGGGGTTTTATTTTCTTCTGCTTCCAACAATCAAGTTATATCGAACCGAAGAAAGTTCGCACGCGATGATTCTTTTCAACAAAGCCAGCTATTACCCGCTGGCATTGCTTGTTGTTGTCGTTGTCAAGCTATTCATCTGATCTGCCGTATTTGAGGAGGCCTCTATGCAGGAATTTGAAATTGCCGATTTGGAAAAATTTGATGGTAACGAAGGCAGACCCGTATATGTTGCTTATAAAGGCAAAGTCTATGATGTGACCAAAAGCAAGCTCTGGCGAAGCGGCCTGCACATGAAGCGCCATCATGCAGGCCAGGATTTGACGGCCGATATCCAGGGGGCGCCGCATGAATCGGATGTTTTAGATCGATATCCTCAGGTCGGA
>JASFTL010000034.1:0-14423 GCA_050053555.1 Desulfobacterales bacterium | reverse complement strand
GTAATATCTTTTCCTAAGATACCGATTTGCTTGGTAAACCAGGTTGAAATCTTATAGATTAAACCGAGGAGAAAAACTGCGAGCGAGGTGTAGAAGAGATAATCGAACATTATCAGGTGGTATCCCCCTTAAAGGCTCAAACACAAACGTAAAAAAACTTAGAAGGGTCGGGCAGCTCACACTTGAGACGTCACGACAGAAAGGCGGAGGATCAGGATGAAATTTTAAACCCTAAAATTAAACGTTTTATATAGATATGTTTGCAAAACCTTTCTTATGTATTCGTTGTCAGTTGGCATTATTACTCGGATTGAGACGCTTTTTTGGCCCAATCTTTTTCCATTTCTTTTTTCCATTTGGGACTGCGCTTGCGTTTATGCGCTTTCTGGATCACTTCCGGAATCAGCTGCAGCAACCGCTGTTTGTCGACCGGTTTCTCTAAAAATGTGTCCGGCCGGAAATATTCATAATCCGGCCACTGGCTGTAGTTGATGTCCAATTCATCTCCCATGGCGGAGATACCAATGATGGGAATGTCCTGCAGGTCATCATCGGATCGGATCTGTTTACAAACCTCAAATCCGGAGAACAGGGTCTCCATCATGATGTCGAGCAGAATCAGGTCAGGGCGCTCTTTTTTAATTAAATCAATTCCCTGTTGACCGTCCTCAGCCGTATTCACCTCAAAACCATTTCTTTGAAGAAAGGTATCCATGGTAAAAAGGAAATCTTTGTTATCGTCGATCATAACGATTTTAAGCTTTTTTCCCATGGTTTGCTCCTGTTAAAATAACGATGATATGGCGGAACCCGGATCCAGCGAAAGCAATATCCTAATTGAGCGCAAGGATATATATGATTAAATGTGTCATTTCGTCAAGGGTTTATCTATTCAGTTTATCTTAAAAATCAGTTTAAATGTAGTTCCTTTTCCCGGCGTCGACATCACCTCAATTTTTCCGCCGTGGCGGTTGACGACCTTTTCCACCACCGCCAGGCCGAGCCCGGTTCCGGAGCTGCCCTTGGTTGAAAAAAACTCTTCATAAATATTGCGCTGAGTGTCCTGATCCATGCCGATGCCATTATCCTCAATTTCAAACATAAAATGCTTGTCATCCAGCAAGTCTGTTTTAACACTGACAAAATGTTTCTTTTTTTTAACGTCATTCAGACACGCTTGCAGTGCATTCCAGATGAGGTTGTGCAACATCCGGCGGGCGCTGGCGATGTCCAGGCGCACCTCGGGTATGGACGCATTGATTTGCTGTTTAAGCGCGATATCCATGCTGTCGGCCTTTTCGCGAAATAAGGCCAATGAATCTTTTACCAGTTGTCCAGGTGCAATGCGCTCGTATTTTAGCGGACGATCTTTTGATGAATACAAAATATTTTGAACCACATCGGCAATATCGAAAATATTTTTATTGACTATATTCCAGCCTTTTCTGGCCATTGCGACATCATCGTCTTTAAAGCCTTCGTCAACAATGTAGGCGCCGCCCTGCAAACCTTCCAATATGTTTTTGATACCGTGAGATAACAGGGCGATGGATTGACCCAGGGTGACCAGCTCCTTGCGGTCTTTTTTAAGCTGGGTGATGTTCGTGGCTAATTCGATAACGGCGGTAACAACGCCGTTTTTATCGATAATCGGCGAAGTTTGAATGAGAACCTGGGAAATGCCGCCGCTGGCCAGCCTTACATTCTCCTCGGTGAGATGGGCGCGTCTGTCCTCAAAAGTCTTTTGAACCGGGCAATTGGGGCATACCTCCGCAGAGCATTTATAAACCATATGGCATTTTTTGCCGACGCCATTACCAAAGTCGTTTTTAAATTTCTGGTTGACATAAAGGAGTTTTAGGTCGCGATCCTGAATGGAGACGTAGCAGGGGAGATGGTCGACCAGATGATTGAGATTCAGCCCTGCAATAGCGGTGGGTGCTGCAGACTCATTTTCAGGGCGTTTCTTTTTTTTGACCATGATCAGATTCAATTGGAGGCAAAAAATATCGCAATCAAGGGTCGATTTCGAAACAGGTTCCGATGGATTGCGGTATCACTATAACCAAAAGGGCCTGATAAATCAATTGCATTCAAGCCGGTTGGTCAAAAAGGTCTTGAATTATAATAAACTATATTTTACCTAAAGTGAGCGTTTCAAATTTTAAAAAGAAAGGTTGATAACACTGTGAATGTAAAAGAATTTGTAGACCGTTTTAACTTACATGTGGCCGCCGGGCAACACGAGCTCAATCGGCAAATTCAAGGCGGGTATTGCGGCGATCTTTTAAGCGATGTAATGGCCAATGCACCCACCGGCTGTATATGGCTTACGGTGCAAACTCACCAGAATATCGTCAATGTGGCTGTACTGCATGAAATGGCGGCGATTGTTCTCACCGGCGGCCAGACGCCCGATCAGGAGACCATTGATCGAGCCAATGAAGAAGGTATTCCGCTTTTGATGGGGCCGGATTCGGCCTATGATCTTGCCGGTCAGGCCGTTGCCGCCGGCCTGATCAATAAGGCGGGGTAACATCCTCTGGTTTGGACCTTTGATCAGAAAAAATAAAATCGACGTATTTTATTCATCCGCCTTCAGCGGACCTAACCCAAAAGTGCGGCTGACGGTTTTTGAGGCCGTATCGAGTACCCTTCTCAGGTTTTTGCGCTGAAAGCCCAAAAAACAACGCCTGCAGACGCAGTTGCCCCCCCCTGCTTCGCCTGCAGGCATTTTTTTGGTAAACTTCACGCTCGTTTAAAGGGCGGCTATTAATTTCTTTTGATCCCCCGGGAATATTGCAGCGATGTCCCGGATTCCAGAGGGACCCCTTTTTCAAGCTTGGCGACAGCGCCTTCGATCTCCCTGATTTCGCTTTCGATATCCTCTAATGATTTGCGATGTTGGGCGATCTTCTTTTGTTCAATGGCCTGGCGCGAGGCCAGCTGTTTTAACTGATCCTGCAGTTTGCCAAGCTTCTCACCGCGGAGGGTATCACTGATGCGGTCCATCAGATGGCTGTGTTTGCCTCCCGGATCGGTGATAAAATACCAGGTCTTGGTCTGATAACTGTACCAGGCCTCTCCGGAAACATGTTTGCCTTTTAGCCGAACACCGGCCCTCCAGACCCTGAAGCCGCCTTCTTCTTTAGGTACGCCATGGATACGCGCCTGCCTGCGGCGCCCATCCTCGCATTGAACCATCTGTTTTTCCATATTTATTCTCCGGCAATTATATACACTTGGTCATTATGTTTATGTCAAAACTTTTGAAAAAAGGCAATCGTTCGCATTTGCCCGCTAGTTCAAGATGGGCCGAATCAGGTTTCTCCTTTTTCCTAAAAGGGGCTAGGCGATCGGTTCTGATGCTTCCGCTGCCGAGCTGCCGCCGCCGTTTCTCAGACCGCCCATGGCCTTGGTCAGTTCCATCAACACCCCCAATCCCTGTCTGGCTTCCTTACTGGACAGGGCGCCCAGCATGCCTAAGGGCCCCACCGGTTTAACATTCTCCAGGTCCACCTTTGAAGGCAGTGCGGCCATCTTTTCGAGAAAGGCCTTCGCCTGGGGATCGGCGAACTTCTGGGCCAGTCCCAGTAGAGCCACTAAACCATCACCGATTTGATCGACATCTTCAGGACTATAAGAAGCTGCAATCTTGGCACGTACGTCAAGCGTTGCTTGAATAATTCGCAAGACACCTCTTTGCTCTAAATCATCCAGGTAGTTGATCAGCTGCGGCACCGATGATTTGAGCAGGGGCTCGACGGTGAGCACAAAGTCCACAATATTCTCTAGTTGTTCCAGAGAAAATTTTATGTGCTTTACACTGCGCAAAAACCGTTTTCCCAGAGCCAATAAGTCTTCCAGCTGAAAGCCGGATTCCACATCTTCCAGCTCCCGGATCAGCAGCCGAAATGCCTGACCGCTTAAGGGGATCAAATCTTCTCTGAGTTCATTGAGGCCCTTGGCCGATGCGGATACCGGAGCCAACTGAGCCTCGATGCGATCGAGTCGCTCAAGAATTTGCTTTTCGGTTGTCATGACGGCCTCCTTATGCTTGTGTCAGGACGTGGCGCATTTTGCCGGCCATCGTCATTTGTTGTTCCAGCGGCAATTCCACACCCTTTAGCATCATGTTCCAGTAAACCCACTTGAACATCATTTTGCCCCAGTAATTCATATAGCTGTCCCCCAGCAGGCTGAAGGGACCGAGCCCCGGAAAGGGGAATTTACCCGGCAGAGGTTCATATTCATAGTTGAAATCAATCAGAAACGCTTTTTCATGACCCGAGCAGATAAAGCAGGTCGCATGGCCGTCAAAGGTCCCCAGCGGTTCCTGACCGTCGATTTCACGGATTAAATTTTCGACAACCGTTTCGGACTCATAGTGGGCCACCGCTCCGGCCTTGGAAGCCGGTACGTTGGTGGCATCACCGATAACGAAAATATGGTCGGCATTTTTAGCTTTGAGCGTGAAATGGTCCGTGTCGATGAATCGCAGCGGATCCTCAAGGCCGGTGCCTTCCAGGAATTTGGCCCCGAAATTGGGCGGAATCGCCACCAGCAAATCGTAATCCACTTTTTCGCCCCTGTGCGACTCAATTGTTTTCTCATCAACATTGACCTGGGCAATGTCAAAATTCGGGGTGACTTTAATGTTCTTTTGAATGGCAATGTCGCCCAGGATACTGGATGCAATCGGTTTTGAAAATGCACCGGCCATGGGGGTGACCAGTTCAATTTCTACGTTATCACGTGCACCTTTGGTGTCAAAAAACCAGTCGGCCATAAAAACAAATTCAATTGGGGCCACCGGACACTTGTAGGGCAATTCAGCGATATTGAGCACTACCCGGCCCTTGTCGAAGTATTTCAGCTTATCGTAGAGGGCCTGGGCGCCGTCCAGGGTGTAAAAATCATGGATATTTTTATGCCAGTCATCTTTCATGCCTTCGACTTCTTCAGGCTCGATGCCGCAGCCAGTGGCAATAACAAGCCAATCATATTTGTATGAACTTTTCTTTGCTTTGACCTCGCGCTTATCCGTGTCGAGTCCGACGACCTCATCCAAAACAAAATCAACGCCTTCGGGGATGAACTCCCGCTTGGGTTTTTGGCAATCGGCTGCGGTATAGACACCGAATGGAATAAACAGCCATCCAGGCTGGTAGTGGTGGATTTCATCATTGTCGATGATGGTGATCTGCCACTCTTTGGGGCTTAACTTCTTCACCAATTGACTGGCCACCATCGTTCCGCCGGCTCCAGATCCTAGAATAAGAATTTTTTTCATAGCATCCTCCTGTTTCGTTATTTTATCGTTTGCTTTAGGTGCGTAACTGTATCTTCAATTTTATTTTTCGACTGGCCATGCAACAGGGTTTACATAAGGTTAAGATAAAGCTTGAATGGCTGAAGCCAACATCAAATAATACAACTCACCCGGTCGCTCTGATTTGAATGCCGGGTCTGTTTCTGGGCCACGAACGCACCCAACCTCTCATAATGCTATATCAAATTGATTTGTCCCCACAAATCACTAATGATTGGGCCTGCTTATGACAAAATGCACTCTCTCATTGACTCAACAAAATTGGGTTGGAGCCGCTTTTTAGTAATTATAGATTCTTATTCTTTTTCAGAATAATTTCCGTTCATCAGATCAGAGATGGTTGTAGAATCCAGTTTTTCATAAAGGACCTCGGTGGCATCCCGCCAGGCCAACCGAACTTGGCAATCAGCTGACATCGGACATTTTTCAGGAAAACTGACGCATTCAACCAGATCAGACTGCCCTTCAAATAACCGCACGACCTGCCCGAGGGAGATATTTTCCGGCTTCTCAGCCAGCAAATGTCCTCCCTTGGGGCCACGCACACTGGTCACCAGCTTCGCCTTTTTTAGGGGTCGGATGAGCTGCTCAAGGTATTTAACTGAAATATCCTGGCGTTTTGATATTTCGCCGATTTGAACCGGCCCCTGGTCCTTGTGACGGGCCAGATCAACTAAAATCCTCGCGCCGTATCGGCTTCTTGTTGATAATTTCATGGAACCCTGCCCATAATTTTCAGAGTTTAATAATCTATATAAGCTTAGTATGAATTAGCCGTAAAATTTTCTCGTGTCAAGTAAAAAAGATAATTTCTGGGAAGTAAACTAGATAACGTTTTTTCCGACAAGAAATATCTGATTTGATTGATAGCAGCCGCTGCACTATTTAGAATCGCTGCATTGACATGAAAAGGATCTGGTTTATTATTACCTTATTACCTTATTACCTTATATACGAATCTGAACACCATTCTTGTCTTTGGGTGGCGGACTGAGAACATTTCGATCTCCAATTCATTTATGATGGGAGGCTTCCATGGATGTAAAAGACTATTGCCGATCCATTGAAATAGAGCTTCACGGATGGAAAGCGAAAATGTATGACATGGTCCGTAAAGTCGATAAGCTCCGGGGTGCCGATCAGGACAAACTTTCGGCCCAGGTGAAGGACTTGCATAAACATATCGAAGACATCGAGCGAATTGTCAATACGCTGCAGACCGAGTGTCCGGCGGACTTCAGTCCTCAGAAAAAAGAGGTTGAGCAAACCCAGGCCGAGATGAAGAAAAAATATGAAGACGCCATGGCAGCCGTATTGCAATTTTAAATCCGGCAATGGAATTATCGCGCTTGACCTTACTTTGCAAAGCGATTTAGACACAAAAAGCAGAGTGGATCAGTTCGCCGTAGGCGGATAAAGCTCTGCTTTTGTTTTAAACCAATTTGTCGAGCAGACGGGGAGTTTTCATCTGAAATCCATTGGGTGGCAAATTCAGCAAATGCAGGTCCATGATGTTCGAATGAAGATAGAGAATAGAAAAACGACTCGATACCTAAATCAATTAACTTGATAAAAAGAGAGGTTAACCAGAGGTGGAACGAAAAAAACATGATACATGCAAAATGGAGGTCCAGGACTTGGGTTCGATCAGGGCCCGCCTACCCAAGATTGCTGAAGACATTATTGAGAACTGCAGCGACAAGGAGTGCTACACGCATATCGATTATGAACCGATTCCATCCAAAGCGGGCGTCATTGACATTCTCAACCGTCTCAGAGAAATCCTATTCCCTGGATATTTCAGCCGGGGCAAAGTTGATCCGGTGAATCTTAAATACACCTTGGGTCAATCCGTCGCTTCATTGTTCGATAGGCTTTCCGAGCAGATTTGCCACAGCATCCGGCATGACTGTTTGCGGTATGATCAGCCCTGCAGCGAGTGTGATGAACGGGGTTTTCAGCTGGCCCTGCAGTTTTTGGAAGCCATTCCGGTTCTTCGAAAAGCCCTGGCGGCCGATGTGCGCGCGACCTACCATGGCGATCCGGCCGCCCAAAGCTATGATGAAGTTATTTTCAGCTATCCAGGCATATTTGCCATTACCGTTTATCGAATCGCCCATCAACTGGTTAAGCTCGGTGTACCGCTGCTGCCGCGGATTATGACCGAATATGCTCACAGCATTACCGGTATCGATATTCACCCTGCTGCTAAAATCGGAAAAAGCTTTGTCATCGATCATGGAACCGGTGTGGTCATTGGTGAAACCAGCGAAATCGGGGATAACGTTCGAATTTATCAAGGGGTCACCCTGGGCGCTTTATCCATTCCCAAAGACGCCAGTGACAAATTCAGAGGCCAGAAACGTCATCCCACCATTGAGGATGATGTCATCATATATTCCGGAGCGACGATTCTGGGGGGTGAAACCGTTATCGGATCACGTTCGGTCATCGGGGGAAATGTATGGCTGACCGATTCGGTACCACCGGATACCACCGTTATCATCGAAACGCCGCGACTGATTTATAAGTCCAAACAGCAGCAGAAGTTTAGGGCCTCGCTCAAGGCCGCACAGTAATTAGGTTAATGGTTATTGGTGGTATTTGATCAGTTTTTTTCATCTAAAAATCAAACAAATTCCTACTAAATCACACTCATTAACTACTTTTTTAGTATACCTTTTAATACCTCTACCAGTAACGAATAACAGATAACGAAAAACCAAAAAAGCAAAGCTTTTTTGAAGGGAGGTCGGTCATGAAATATCATTCAATTATCAGCAGCACCATCGGTTCGACGCCGCTGGTTCGGCTGAATCGCATGAATGCAGGTGTGGATGCGGACATATTCGCCAAACTCGAGTTTTTCAATCCCCTCGGAACGGTGAAAGACCGGATCGCGGCCTCGATGATCGAAGCCGGTGAGTTAGATGGCTCGATTACACCAAAAACGCTCATCGTCGAACCGACCAGTGGAAACACGGGGATTTCGCTGGCGTTTATCTGTGCTGCCAAAAATTATCGTCTCTGTCTAACGATGCCAGATACCATGAGTATCGAACGGCGCAAGCTGCTAACGCATATGGGGGCGGAATTGGTTTTGACACCCGGTGCGAATGGCATGCCGGGGGCGATTGCCAAGGCCCAGGAGATAATCGAATCTGAAAAGGCGGCCTTTATGCCCAATCAGTTTAAAAATCCGGCCAACCCCAGAATTCACCGCGAAACAACGGCAGAAGAAATCTGGCGCGACACCGAAGGCCAGATCGACATCCTCATTGCCGGTGTCGGCACCGGCGGTACGATTACGGGGGTATCCCAGGTCATCAAACCCCGCAAACCTTCTTTTAAAGTGATTGCGGTGGAACCCACCGATTCTCCGGTGCTCTCGGGAGGTGAAAAAGGACCCCACAAAATCCAGGGAATCGGAGCCGGTTTTGTGCCGGAAGTTCTGGATCAGTCCCTGCTGGACGACGTGGTGACCGTGTCCAACGAGGATGCTTTTGAAACGGCGAGGGAACTGGCGAAACGGGAAGGAATTGCCTGCGGTATCTCATCCGGTGCGGCAGTCAAGGCGGCCCTGGAGGTTGCCGGGCGTTCCGAGTCCGCCGGCAAAACCATTGTGGTGATCATCCCCAGTCTAGCGGAGCGGTATATTAGCACACCCCTCTTCGAAGATTAAAAGTGGTTTCAAAAACCAATCTTAGGGCCGATGGCTGCTTTGCGGACCTCCTCATAATGCTCACATACTAACGTGTATGCTCCGCTTTTTCGTCGGCCTGCGCCTTGCCCTCGAACCCTAATCCGGAATTTTGAAACCACTTCTATAAACTATCTCACGAGGCGTAAATCGAGCACTTTCTTATGGCCATGGCAGCTTCCTGCAGGGCTTCCGCAAAGGTGGGATGCCCGTGCACCGTGCGTGCCAGATCTTCGGAACTGGCATTCATCTCTATTGCCAGAACACATTCGGCAATCATTTCTGCGGCGCGTGCGCCGATGATGTGTACCCCTAAAACCCGATCGGTTCTCTCGTGGGCCAGGATCTTGACAAATCCCTCTGTCTCCCCCATACAGCGGGCCCGTCCTGCTCCGGTTAACGGATAAGTTCCCGAACAATAGGGGATATGACGCTCTTTGATCTGTTCCTCCGTCAGCCCCACACTGGCCACCTCCGGCCAGGTATAAATGATCGATGGTATGGCATCGTAATTGACCTCTCCGGCACGCCCGGCAATGCATTCTGCAGCGGCAATTCCCTCTGCCGAGGCCTTGTGCGCCAGCATGGGGCCTGCGATCAGATCCCCTATGGCGTATATGGAAGAGATATTCGTGCGATAAGAAGCATCGACTTTGATACGGTTGGTTTTGGAATCCGTCTTGACACCGACTTCCGCCAGTCCGAGACCCCGCGTGAGGGGTCGGCGACCGACGCACACCAGAAGTCGATCACAGGTTACGCTTTCATTTTTGTTTTTTGTTTTCAGTTTAACGCGGATGTTCTTTTCCGAAACGCTTGCCTCAGTAACTTCTGAATTCATGAAGAATTTGAACCCCTGGCGCTTGAGAACGCGCTGCAGTTTGCGTCCTACCTGGCCATCCAGTCCGGTGGCGATTTTCGGCAGCATTTCAAACAGACTGACTTTTGATCCCAGTCGCATCCAGACCGACCCCAGCTCCAGCCCGATATAGCCGCCGCCGACGATGCCCAGATGCTTGGGTACGGCGTCTAATTTTAAGGCCTCGGTTGAGCTGATAATCTTTTGGCCATCAAATTTCAGATTGGCCAATGGCACAGCCTCGCTGCCGGTGGCCAGAATTATGGCCTTGGCGGTTAAGGTCGTCGTTCGCTTTTTTTGGGCCGAGGTTGAATCCGCTTCGACCGTGACCTGATCGGCTGCGGCCAGTCGGGCCGTGCCGTGAATGATTTCCACCTTGTTGCCCTCTAGGAGCTTTTTGACGTTTTCGGTAAGCTCTTGAACCACCTTCTGCTTACGATCCATCATGGTATCAAGATCCAGGTTTACGCGGCCGATCTTAATACCGTGTTCGGCAAAGCGCTCTTTTGCCAGATGAAAATATTCACTTGAATCCAACAGGGCCTTGCTGGGGATGCAGCCGACATTGAGACAAACGCCTCCTAAGCGGGATTCTTTTTCAATACAAGCAACATTCAAACCCAACTGGGCGGCACGCACGGCGGCGACATACCCTCCGGGACCGCTGCCGATAACAATCACATCAAAACTTTTGTTTTCAGTCATCATCACATCTCCATCATCATCTGCTCGGGATTCTCAACATACTCTTTGATGCGTTTCAGAAAAGAAACTGCTTCACGGCCATCGATGATCCGGTGATCGTAACTGAGCGCCACGTACATCATCGGTCGGATTTCAATCTGATCATCAACGACCACCGGACGTTTCTCAATTTTATGCATTCCTAAGATGCCGCTTTGAGGCATATTCAATATCGGCGTGCTCAACAGGGAACCGTAAACGCCGCCGTTGGTGATGGTAAATGTCCCACCCTCCAAATCGGCCAATTCCAGGCGATTGTCCTTGATTTTATTTACATAATCGACGATGGCCTGCTCCAGTTCAGCGAAACTGAGTTTGTCGGCATGACGAATGACAGGGACCACCAGGCCTTTTTCAGCACCCACGGCAATGCCGATGTGATAATAGTGATGGTAAATGATTTCCTCTTGATCGATAAACGCATTTACTTCGGGATATTCTTTTAATGCCTCGGTTGTGGCCTTGATAAAAAAAGACATGAGCCCCAGGGAGACGTCATGTTTTTCCTTGAAGCTTTCCTTGAATCGGGTGCGGATATCTTGAACACGACTCATATCAATTTCATTGAAGGTCGTTAGCATGGCGGTGTTTTGTTTGGCTTCAAGCAAACGTGCCGCGATGCGTCGCCGAATCGAACTCATGGATTTGCGGCTGGTCTTCTTTTCTTCATCCCGAGGTTCTTCGACACCCTTTTCCTCTCTCTTTTCGAGTATATCGGCTCTGCGATCTTCTTCGGGTTTTTTTTCAGTCGTCTTTTCAGCGGTGCTCTCAATGTAAAGCAGCACATCACCCCGGGTAATTCGACCGTCAGGGCCGGTGCCTTCAATTTTGGTTGCATCGATGTTTTTTTGAGAAATCAGGTTGCGCACCGAAGGCGCCAAGGATTGGGGTGGTTGCGATGGTTTTTCTTTCTTTTTTTCCGGTTTTTTTTCTTCGACTTTTTTCTCTGTCCTCTCTTTTTCCTCTTTGGCCACCTCTTTTTGGGGCGCCTCCTTTTCTTCTTCCGGTTTTTTCTCTGCTTTCTTTTTTTCCTCTTCGGCCGCCTCTTTTCGGGGCGCCTTCTGTTCTTCTTCGGGCGCTTTTTCGACGTCATTCTTTTTTTCCGCTGGTGCTGCTTCGGTATCGATAATGGCGACCACCTCACCGATGGCGACCGTCTCCCCCTCCTGTACTTTAATTGTCAGGATACCGGCGGCCTCGGCGACGACCTCCAAAGTGACTTTATCGGTTTCGATCACAAAAAGCGGCTCATCTTTTTGAACGGTATCGCCATCTTTTTTGAACCACTCAGCGAGCGTGGCCTCTGTCACTGATTCGCCAACACTCGGAACTTTTATCTCGACGGTCATAATAACCTCTATTTCGTTAACGATTATTGATGAGCTGCACGTTAATTCGGCACATCGTCATCGACCCCTTGCTAACGGCGGCTGGCTGCCTATCAGGTTTCAGGTGTCAGGTCTCAACAAACAAATGAAAACGAAATGAAAGTCGCCTTGCCTATGTCTTCTGCCACCTATTGTTGTACGCTGTCCTCGATTTTTCCCTGAAACCTGAACACTGAAACCTGACATCTATTCAGGTCCAGAGGTCCTGAATCTACCCGGTGGCCGCCTTATCTTTTTCATCGGCGGGAGGTCCGATTGCCTGCTCTATGATCGCCTCTTGCTGCTGCTTATAAATGGTGTGAAAACCCGAAGCCGGACTGGACGAAGCTTTGCGACCGATGTAAGCAAAAGATTTTCCGCTGATATCGTTCAGATAGGTTCGAATAAAATGCCATCCACCCATATTCTCCGGTTCTTCCTGAACCCAATACCAATTTTTAGTCCCGCGATATTTTTTCACCGTTTTTTTTATTTGCGCCTCTGGAACTGGATATAACTGTTCCAAACGCACGATGGCCATTTCCATATTTTTGATATCCGAGCGTCGTTTGTAAAGCTCATAAAAAATTTTACCGCTACAGAAAATGACATTTTTCGCAGCTTCCGGCGGCTCAGGATCATCCAGAACAGCCTGGAATTGACCGTCAGAAAGGTCATTCAGCATGGAGACGGCTAAAGGATGGCGCAGCAGGCTCTTGGGTGTCATTACAATCAAAGGCTTGCGAAAAGAGACTTTTACCTGGCGGCGCAACAGATGAAAATACTGAGCCGGGGTCGTCGGATTGCAGACCTGAATGTTATCTCCGGCGCAAAGTTGTAAAAAACGCTCTAAACGGGCACTGGAATGTTCCGGACCCAAGCCTTCCCAACCATGGGGCAGCAGCAAACCCACGCCGCTGAGACGCTGCCACTTGGTTTCCCCGCTGGCGATAAACAAATCTATTATGGACTGGGCATTATTAACGAAGTCGCCAAATTGAGCCTCCCACAGAACCAGGCTGTCGGGCCGTGCCAATGAATAACCGTATTCAAAACCGAGCACCCCGGATTCGGACAAAAGGCTGTCATAAACGTAAAAGTGGGCCTGATCGGTATCAATTGAATTTAAGGGAACGTAGCGTTTTTGGTTCTGAATGTCGACCAGTATGCTGTGGCGCTGGCTGAATGTTCCGCGGCCGCTGTCCTGGCCACTTAGACGGATAGAGATCCCTTCTTTCAGCAGGGATGCAAACCCCAGCGCTTCGGCATTGGCCCAGTCGATGCCTTTGCCATGCTCAACCGAGTCCAGGCGTTTTTTAAGCAGGCGCTGCAGTTTCGGGTTTACGGCAAAATCGTCCGGAACCGAATTCAATTTTTGGGCCAGCGAAACAAGAAGATCCTTTTCGACACCGGTCGCAATCGGTTCATGGGTATAAGCTGCGCTGATGTCTTCCCATTCTTCATAGAACCGGTATTCAGGAAAGGGACATTCACTGCCGTGTACGCTGTCGTAAGCTTTTTCCAATTGGCTGTTTACTGTTTCAGCCATCTTATCGAGGTCATCTTGGCGAACAATCCCTTCGGATATCAGCTGATCCGCATAAAGTTGGTGCAGAGAGGGGCGTTGCCGGATGCGGTCATACATCTGAGGTTGTGTAAAATAAGGCTCATCACCTTCATTGTGCCCGTAACGGCGGTAGCAAACCAGGTCAATGACGACATCTTTGCTATACTCCCGGCGGTAATCAGCGGCCAGCTGCATGACGTGTACGACCGCTTCGGGATTTTCGCCGTGCACATGAAAGATGGGGATCATAAGCATCTTGGCGATATCGGTGGAATATCTGGTGGAGCGCGCGTTTTCGGGAAGGGTGGTATAACCGATTTGATTGTTGATGACAATATGAATCGTGCCGCCGGTTTTATAGCCGTCCAGTTGCGACATGTTCAAGGTTTCAGCGACAATACCCTGTCCGGCAAAAGCGGCATCGCCGTGTATTAAAAGCGATAACACCCGCGTGTTGTCTTCATCCCCGATGAGATCCTGGCGACCACGGGCAAACCCCTCCACCACCGGGTCAACGGTTTCAAGATGACTGGGGTTGTTCATTAAATACACGCGCAGTTCCTGATGATCGCCGGTTTTGAGGTAGGCTAAATAGCCATTGTGGTATTTAACATCACCAGCGCCGACGATCTCCTCCGGATTGTAACAGCTTTCAAACTCGCTGAATATTTCCTCGTAGGGCCGTTGAAGTGTGTTGGCCTGAACATTTAACCGTCCGCGGTGCGCCATGCCCAAAATGATTTCTCTGCAGCCGGATTTGGCCATATGCTGGATTAAAAAATCCAACGCCGGGATGAGGGCATCTCCGCCTTCCAGTGAAAAGCGGGTGACGCCGATGTATTTTTTATTCAAAA
>JASFTL010000033.1:0-14564 GCA_050053555.1 Desulfobacterales bacterium | reverse complement strand
GCCGGAAATGTTAAAATCGCCTGCAGCATCACACGTCAATCTTAAATCCTTATCCTCTGCCGGTGACCGAAACAGCGCACAGGCATCACGCACAACTGCGGCGATGTCCATCTGATGGACGTCGAGTTTATTCACCCCGGCTTCGGTTTTGGAAATCACCAGCATGGTGTTGATCATATCCAGAAGCCGGTCGCACTCTTCGATAGTGCTTGCCGCCATGGTTTTATATTCTTGTTCCGAGGCGCCGGTCGTCAAAGAAACTTCTGAAATTCCGCGGATACGGGTGATAGGGCTTTTAAGATCGTGGGCAATGTTGTCGCTCATTTCCCTGATGCCGGTGACCAGGGTTTGAATGCGATCCAGCATTTGATTAAACGTCGTGGCCAGCTGGTCGACCTCATCCTGGTGTTTTTTGACCGGCACACGCTCTATTAGGCTGCCTTCCGATATCTGTCGGGCTGTTTGGGTAACCGTTTCAATACCGACAACCGCCCTACGGGCCATAAACCATCCGACAATAGCGGCAAAAACAAAAAGGGCGGCCATCGTGCTAAAAAATATTTTGCGAAAGACTTCAATAAAGCGGGTATAATTTCCCATGGATTGGCCCAGTTGCAGAATAATGCTGCGACCGATTGTCGTATACAGAACCCGGATTTTATGCTTGCGATCCGGCAGGCTAACGGTGTCAAAAACCGGTCGATTTTCACCGATCAGCTGCTCGATCGCCGCCTTTCCAACACCGATATCACGCCAGTAAGACATATTGGATGATGAAAACTCCTGGCCGGCAAAAGAGAGCAGGCGGAAAAAAATCTTTTTTTCACCGGCAGCCTGGGCTTCAAGAATGACCTGGCGCTGAACCGCATCGATGCCCTCTACTTTTAGAATCGAAGACAGGGAGCGTGCCTCGCCCAACAGATCCTGGTCGGTGCGGTCCCAGATAACGGTGGTAATCAAAAAGTAAAAAAAGAGAAACGCCACGCAGGAAGTCAGCAGAAATAGACCTGCGTACCACAGGGTGAGGCGGAATGCCAGCGTATGACGAATTCTATTTATCTTCTCTAAGAACATAACCCACTCCGCGCACCGTATGAATTAGCCTGGTGGGAAACCCTTTGTCTATTTTTTCACGCAGCTTGTAAATTCGTGATTCGACCACGTTGGTCTGGGGATCGAAATAATAATCCCAGACATGTTCCATAATCATGGTTTTGGAAACCACTCTGCCGGCATTGCGCATCAGATACTCCAGCAAAGAAAATTCCAGCGGCTGCAACTCGATTTTTTTGCCGGCCCGCACTACCTCCCGGCTGATGAGGTTCATGCTGATATCCGCGACAGCCAGTTGAATCGGCTCGGAAACATCGCTGCTACGCCGAATCAGGGCCTGCAGGCGGGCCAGCAACTCGGAAAAGGCAAACGGTTTTGTCAGATAATCATCCGCGCCGATCTGCAATCCTTTTACGCGATCACCGACCTCTCCTTTGGCGCTTAAAATAATCACCGGTGTTTTCAGCTTCTCACGACGCATATTTTCGATGAGTTTTAAGCCATCCATCCGGGGCAGCATGATATCAATGATGGCAGCATCGTAAGGCTCGGTTAGGGCCAAATGCACGCCATTTTCACCGTCAGCCGCATGGTCCACGGCAAACCCCTCGGCCTTTAAACCCTTGATGATAAAAGAGGCGATCTTTTGATCATCTTCAACGAGAAGTATCCTCATAGGGTTCTCCGATACGATTAAGAAGGCAGTTATTTATGGACAGCTAATAAATAGCATAAGGTAAATTTAAATGGAAATTTTATAAACTACGTTTTCATTTATAAATGAGGGATTTTTTTGATGAGCAAGGCCGCACAAGGGGTTTAATTCGAGGCGTACTTAGAGTACGTTGAGGATTAAACCCCGCGGAGAACACAGCTCATCGAAAAAATAGCCATTTAGGAATGAAAACGACCGACAATAGCAGACCACTCTTCTTTTTTGCGTATTTCCAGTATTTCAAAGCCCATATTCTTCATTTTGGCAACCACCATGTTTTTATTTTTTTCGTACATCCCCGAGCAGACAAAGATACCGCCTTTCGTCAGCGCTCGAGGAAGATCATCCAGCAGTTCTAAAATGATATGGGTGAAGATATTCGCCACGATGAAATCATATTTTTCTTTAACACCTTCAAGAAGATTTCCGGAATTCAACGAATAGAGTTGAGCATCGAGTCCATTCAGCTGGAGGTTGGCGGCAGCAGCGTCGATGGCGACACTATCCTTATCGAGGCCGCAAACAAATCCAGCACCCAAGAGTGCTGCCGCAATCATCAATATGCCGGAGCCTGTACCGATGTCTAAAAACGAATCGCCGGTGTTCAAGTAGTCCTCAATCAGATGGATACAAAGGGCGGTGGTGGGATGCGTTCCGGTACCAAAGGCCATACCGGGATCCAGCTGCAACACGATATCATCCGGATCGGCCGTGTATTCATACCAGGTGGGTTTGACAACAATTTTTTGCCCAATTTTTTGAGGCTTAAAGAATGCTTTCCAGGCCTCGGCCCAGTCTTCTTCGGCCAATTCTTTATAATGAACCCGACAACGAATGTCTGAAGTCTGCCTTAGCCGGGTTAATCTTTCTTCCAGAAGCTTGCAGCGCTTTTCGGCCTTCCTGTCTTTTGGAAAATAACCGACCACCGCATGTTGGTCCGGACGACTAATCGAATCCCTCGCCCAGCCTTCAGTGGGCTCAACAGTTGGATCTTCTTCGGCCACACCCTTTAAATCGAAATCGAAAAATAGGTTGGAAATGAGCTCGACGGCCAGATGGTGGTCTTTAGCATCAAAAACAACTTTTGCTTCGATCCATTTCATTTTTTTTTGTGCCAGGTGTCAGGTGTCAGGTTTCGGGTGTCAGATGACAGAATCCAGAGATAGTCCGTCCTTTGTCTTCTGTTATCTGTTTTCTGTGCTCTGTCCTCTGTATCTCCCTGACACCTGAACACTGAAACCTGAAACCTAATTCCCAAACGTCTCCTTGGGCGGGTTGAAGTAACCGAATTTGAGATTGGGGAATTCCCGCCGGATCTGGACCAACAGATTTTTCATCCCGATGGGCTCGCCGCCGTGAGCCGCATCATTCATTATCTTGAAGTATCGAAGCGGATCAAAGTTCAAATTGCGCCATTGAATCATATGAATCGGATATTGCTTCAAAAATCGTCGAAACGCACTAATTTCCTGTGGTGAGTCG
This sequence comes from Desulfobacterales bacterium, assembly GCA_050053555.1. Classification (GTDB taxonomy): domain Bacteria; phylum Desulfobacterota; class Desulfobacteria; order Desulfobacterales; family JAHEIW01; genus JAHEIW01. Next base: position 11,314 of record JASFTL010000033.1, on the reverse strand, counting down.
GTAAATCCAGGGCAGTTCAGATAATTAACAGAAACAAAAAGGCCGTTTTGCAATGCTAATTTCGTACTCTTTAAAACATCAAAAAACCGATACCCTTGCGGGCGGAAATAGGCATGATAGCAATCTTCACGCACACTGTTGATGCTGATACGAATGCTGTCCAGACCGGCATCGATCAAACGCCTCAGCGTTTCCGGCAGACTGGCGTTGGTGTTTATATTTATGGTGCCGCGGCTAGTTTGGGAGCGAATCAGGCGGATGGCCGGTTCAATTACATCAACAGTCAGCAGCGGGTCGCCTTCGCATCCCTGCCCGAAGCTCACCACACTTCTTTCTACCCGATTAATATGCGCCAGAGCCACTTCAGCGATTTCCTCCGGCGCTGGGGTAAATCCAATACGGTCCTGGCTGTGCGGAATATCGCTGAGCGGTTGTAATGAGAGGCAGCCCAGACAAGCGGCATTGCATTGCTTGGCGGTGGGCAATGGCGCTTCGTAACGGCCTAAAAAAAAATTTTTCCCTGCCGGGCAGCCAAACCGCAATGCACATTCCTCAAGATGGACTCTGAGGCGATTATGCGGCATCTGTTCACGCATGTTTTTAATCCCCCTGGCGATGTCAGCCGGCTTCATCAACCGCAAATCCTGCCGCCTTTCCCGATCCACAAGGATAACGGCAGATCTAAATTTTCCCTGATGCCACCCAACGGCTCCGTAAGAAAAAAGTGGCAACGCTTGCGCTTTTTTATTTTCAGCATAGGCCCCGAGATATGAAAGGACGTAGCCCGGTGAATTAAATGCGGTCACCGCAAAAAGGGCCTCACCTGAAACGTAGGGATTCTCCTTTACGGTCTCGATTTTGTTGCTGTGGGTATTGAATAATATGGGTTTTCGATCCGGCAGGTACATCAGTTCACTTCCAAAAGGCATGTTGCGGGTATTGTCCAGCCTTAGCGGCGTCAGGGTGGACCCGGCCATGCCTAAGGCGGCGTATCCATCGAGCTCAAAAATTTCACCGTCATGATTGGCAACCAGGGCGGTGATCATCGAATTATTATTTTTAACTGTTTTTTTTCGTGCTTTCTTCATTTATGTTAACAAATACGGAAGCCGAAAGCGGCTTCCGTATTCTTTCTTCACCGTAAATCAAATCTGGCTTTAAGTTCAGGTGAACATAACGCACTTCGAATTGCGGCCATCTACTTTTAAATTAAACGGGTGGTCTAACTTAATGTGAGCCACATAGCGGGTTTCATTGGCCACAGGCCTCGCCTTCAACCAGTCCCAATTAATAAAATCGGAGTCCTCCTCCGACACGGTTGCATAAGTGATCCCCAAAGTTGTTATATTATGGAAAAAGTGCGAACCCTGGGATGGATCAGCTTTCAACTGGGATAAAGCCATTTCAACCATTACACCCACCCCGCAAATATCAGCCCAGCTGACGGGAATTCCCAGCCAGCGGTCGGCCGAACCCCATCTTCCCGGGCCGATAAGCAGGTATCTCCGAGACTCACTCATCAGCCTGGAGTTCAACTCACCAATCTCCCGGGCGATTTGTTGCGTGCGAGCGGGGTCAAAGTCATCCGGTTTCACATAGATAATATCGGTAATATTCCGCGTTTCCGTATTGCCCAGTGCATTGGAAGAAAAGCAAAAGGCCCTGGCAATTTCATCATCACTGATTTCCACCTGAAGCAGTTCCGCACGGGCGGTCATGGGTCTGAGCTGCAGAAATGCAAATTCCGATTTGCGTTTCGGATCCTGGGGCATATTCATTGAGAACTCGAGTTCTACCGGACAGCCCATGCCTTCCCGGCCCAGGTCCAAAACCTCTGATAAAACTTCGGCGAGGGGAAATTGCCCGAATTTTAGAACCTGGGCAAAAGTAAGAATCCGGTACCCCTCTATGTGGGACGAATCTCTGATACGATGTTCATCCGGAATATAGGTGCTGGCCAGTAATTTCACCGGAGCTTCTTGATCTGCATCACTGATATCTCTTTTTTCAAGGTTAGCATCCTCATGGATGCCGAGCTCCGGAAGCTCGCCTCCCATTTTCAATGCGTAGAAAAGTTGCTGTGAATTTTCCAGGATATCTTCCACCGTAGACCGCTGGGGAAGCAGCTGCGGGTATTTCGGAGAAAAACGCAGCGCTTTTTCTCCTTCCATAACGGTTTTACCCAGACCTAGCGCTATGGTGGCAATGCCTTCTTCGGGTTTCATTTTTGCAAAGGGGTAGTAATTATAAGACTGCCCCACACCGGATAGCGTCGGATAAAAATAGTCTGCGTATCTTTCTCCAATCAGCTGCTGAATAATCACCGCCATTTTCTCTTCTTCGGTGCGGTGACCCACCCGTTTTGAAAATGTTTTCGGATCCTGGAAATAAGTAGAAGCATACACCAGTTTAATAGTGTTGACCAATTGATCCAGCCGCGTGTCGAGGTCGGGATGATTATTGGGCAGCATGTAAGTTCGGTAAAGACCGGCATACGCACGGAATTGGGCGTCTTCTAGCAGGCTGGAAGAACGAATGGCCAGTGGATATTTTATGTGGTCAAGATAGGCCTTGAGATCTTCAGCAATCCATTGCGGGAATTTCGCATTCCGAAAGGCTTCAGCAATCTCCTCGTCGGGCGCATCTGATTTAGCCAACCCTTTAAGATCGTTTTCTTCGACAAATATGTCAAATCCTTCGGTGGTAATCACCAGGGTTTGCGGAACAAAGATATCGATATCTTTGAATTTTTTATGGATGTCAGGCAGCCGCTGAAGCAAATTGGCTACGAAAGCCAGCCCCCTGGCCTTTCCGCCTAACGAGCCTTTTCCGATTTTAAAAAATTCGGTTTCCGGATCAAAATCAGCCGCATCAAAGTCTGCCACGATGCCTTTTTGCCGACGTTGCCGCCAGGATTGTATCATTGAAATCAAATACTGGCGATGAGCCTCTACGGTCGAGAAGTCCTTATCACTCAAGGGTCGCACTTTTGAGGCCAGCATGATCTCCGTGCGTGCAAAGAGCCACCTTGAAAAGTCATTGCGGGTGTAGTGATATACAAAGGCGTCTTCCGGAATGTGGCGCAATATTTCTTCAAGTTTACGCAGACTGGGTGCGCGGGCGATCTCGCGTCCATCGGGTTTACGAAAGACAAAGTCTCCAAACCCCAGCTGGTCCACAAAAAACGAACGAACCTCCGCATGCAGACTGGGCGAATTCTTATCAACAAAGGTGGCCGGAATTTTACCGGCTTTGTCCGCATTTGAAGGGTCGGAGCTGGTGAGCAAGAGCGGAATATCAAACCGTTCCTTTTTAATTTTGGAGAGAAAGGCCACACCGGCATTATCATCCAGGACACAGTTTCGAGGGATGCGAACATCGGAAATGACCCCCAAAACATAAGGTTCATATTTTTCAAAGAGTTGATTCGCTTCTTCAAAGCTCTCTGCGACCAGGATTTTAGGTCGCGCGCGCATTGTCAGCAGCTTGTGTTCCTCATTGAGTCGATACTCCATGATGGCCTGGGCCTGACTTACCAGTTCCCGGTATAGCACAGGCAACAGTGACGAAATATAGGTCGGAGAGTCCTCCACAAAAAGAATCACCCGTATGCCGGCAAATTCCGTGTCGTGCTCGACGTTCAATCGGTCTTCGGCACTTTTGACCAGTGCCACCAGGATATCCGTATTCCCGGACCAAACAAAGGATTGGTCGATACCGAGGGGTCGGGTGAAATCCAGACGGCATTCCTGGGCCGGCGGGGGCAATGAATCGTGCGCCAGCAAAACCACCGGCAGATCCGGAACTTTCTTTTTGATCTCCGCCCCCAGATCAAAGACATCCATATCCGCCAGCTGGCTCATGGAAATCACCATGTCAAATTTTCGATTGTCAAGTGCGGCAAGGGCCTCCTGGGCCGAAGATGCCCAGGTAAAGCGCGGCGGGTTGCTAAGATTCAGTCCACGGTATTCATGAATGATACGTTCTGAAAGCCGGCAGTCTTCCTCTAAAATCCACGCATCGTAAGGTGTCGAGACCAGAAGAATATCCCTGACCTTGCGGGCCATTAATTCGTGGAAAATTTTGAACCGGGGATCAAAATCTTCGGCAAAGCTTTCGATTTCTAAAACCATAAAAAGGTATCCCTCAAAATAGAGAAATACTGGGGTTTAAACACCTACCGTACATAACCTAGTGAATTACCAATGAATGTCAATACAACTAATGCAATCCGTATTGCTGCGCCAAGCGTATATATTGACATTTCAACCATATCTTAACACAAATCTCAATAATTTTGGACTTGGCATTTGGAGATGCGGTGGTAATATAATAATTCAAATAAAGGTCGACTTCGATTTTTAATCAAAAGAATAAGGAAAATGCTGTGAACATCTGGATGACGCTTCAAAAAGCCTTGGATTTATATCCTGAAAAAACGGCGGTCATCGATGGTGAGCGTTCCTTCACCTATCAGCAGATCGGCGAGCGCGTGGCCGCGCTGGGCCGGTTTCTGAAGAGCCAAGGAATTCAAACCGAAGACCGCATCTCAATTTTAGAAGTCAACTCGCATGAATTTTTAGAAACCTACTATGCGGCTGCCGGCCTGGGCGCCATTCTCAACCCCATAAATTATCGTCTGGCGGCCAGAGAGGTCGCTTTCATTTTAAAGGACGCCGGCAGCCGCTGGTTAATTGCCTCGACGCGTTTTGCGCCGGTTGTCATCGGTGCACTGAAAAACGGCAGTCGCCTTGAAGGAATTGTCTGGATTGGTGAAGGGCCCGAAGAATCTATCTCCATTCCGTGCCACGGTTATGAAGATGTGATCTCCGCCAATGCCGGGGACTTTAAGGCGATTTCTGTTGATGAAAACCGGGTCGCTCATCTGTATTACACCAGCGGCACTACCGGACAGCCCAAAGGGGTCATGCTGACCCATAAAAACGTCTGCCATCACGCATTGGGGACCATCGCCGAGCTCAAGCTCGTGGATACGGACGTCTGGGGTCACATTGCGCCCATGTTTCATTTAGCCGATGCCTGGGCCACATTTGCCCTGACGTGGGTGGGAGGACGTCACGTCATGGTGGGTGAGTTTGATGCCGAGACGGTAATGACCACAATTGAACAGCAAAAAATCACGCTGAGCAACTTGATACCGACTATGCTTAACCTGATGATCAAACACCCCCGCATAAAAAAATTTGATTTTTCGAGTCTGAGGGTCATCCTTAGCGGGGGTGCTCCAATTGCACCGGAAATCGTAAAAAGTATTATAGCGGCCTTCGGTTGTGATTACATTCAGACCTACGGTATGACCGAAACCAGTCCGTATTTAACATTTAGCAGCCTGAAAGCGCATCTGAAAGCGCTTCCGCCTGAGGAGCAGCTAAAATTTAAATCCAAAACCGGCCGGCCGTTTATGGGTATTGATTTAAAAGTAGTGGATGAAAACGGCGTGCCGATTGCGGCCGATGGACAACAGGTTGGCGAAATCTGGGTGCAAGGCGACAGCGTTACAACCGGGTACTGGAATATGGCGGAAGAAACCGCAAATGCGTTTTCAGACGGCTGGCTGCGCACCGGGGATCTGGCCACTTTGGATTCAGAAGGTTACGTTAACATTGTGGACCGCAAAAAAGATATGATCGTTACGGGGGGTGAAAATGTATATTCCACCGAGGTCGAAAACGTACTTTACATGAACCCTAAAATTTTAGAAGCCGCCGTTTTCGGTGTGCCGGACGAACACTGGGGAGAAGCGGTAAATGCCGCGGTTGTGCTCAAAGAAGGTGAATCCGCCACTCAAGAAGAAATCATCGATTTTTGCAAAGAATACCAGGCCGCATATAAGGCGCCCAAGGCGATTGTTTTTTTAGACGAGCTGCCCAAAACCGGATCGGGCAAGATCTACAAAAAGGGCCTGCGCGATACACATCTGAAGAAAAAGACCTACAGAGGATAAAAGAAAGATTTTGGAAGTTATACCGCTTTCCATAATTATGTTTCGAATGACGGAATGGCAGCATAAGTGGTTGTAGAAAAAAACGTTTGTATACCGGAACGTTTTTTTCTACAACCACTATATATTCTAATCCTGAATGTGTTTCACCAGATGGCCCAGTTCAGGAAAAATGAGTTTCGAACAGGCCAGTTTGCAGGCATTGAGGCTGCCGGGCATGCAAAAAACAACGGTGTTGCCGATAACACCGGCAGTAGCGCGGGACATGATGGCGGCAGAATCGATTTCCTCCATGCTGAGTTTGGCAAACAAGGGGCCGAATGCGGTCAGCTCTTTGGTAAACAGAGCGCTCACGGCTTCAATGGTCACATCTTTTTCGGTAATCCCTGTTCCGCCGGTCATCAGGATCACCTGGGGATTTAACTTTTTGATCACATCCGTCAACGTTGCTGTAATGACCTCGATGTTGTCCGGGATTACCTGATGAAAAACAACCGAGTGCCCCATTTTTTTGACTCGTTCACCGATCCATCGCCCACTCGTGTCATTCTTTAATGCCCGGGTAGTGGATACCGTAATAATTCCCAGCGTAACCGATTTCGGCGCCTCTTTTTTATGTTCGTTTACACCCATAGTCGCAGGGATTGGAATGATGGAATAATGGGTCCCGTAAATGATGCGGACCATGCTTATAATTTCTGCGCCCTTTATATCTTAATACGTTTTAAAATACATTATATTGGTTTTTGATCAAGAATTTTATTTTAGACCCGAAAACCAGCCAAGCAAACCCCCTGAATTTACCTTGATTTTGCCCCGCTTTTTTCTTAAGCTTAGAGCTTACTGCTTTATTATAGCCAGTGAAATGATTATATCTCATGCCTTCAAAAAGCAAATTTCCCTGCACCGGCGTGATACTGTCCGGCGGTTTGGCCACCCGATATGATGGAACGCAGAAAGCCCTCCTGCGGGTGGACGGGATTCGCATTCTGGATCGCATATATGATATTTACAGAGAACTTTTTGAGGAAATTATTCTGGTAACCAATACCCCTCAAAAATTTCTGGAATGGGATTTATTAATCGTGCCGGATCTTTTTCCGGTTCGATGTTCGCTGACCGGTATCCATGCCGGCCTCTTTTTTATGACAACTCCGTTTGCGTTTATATCAGCCTGCGATACGCCGTTTCTGAAAAAGGAGGTTGTTGAAACCGTTATCGGAAATATTGAATCCCAAATCGATATCGTTATGCCCGAAACTTCAGCCGGTTTAGAGCCCCTTTGTGCGGCTTATGCTAGGCGCTGTCTCGAACCGGCACAGCAGCATCTGGAACAGGAAAAGCTAAAGGTTATAAAAGCCTTCCGAAAAAGCCGTATTAAAACCATTTCCGAGAACGTCTTGCGCAAAAAAGATCCTGATCTGCGGTCGTTTTTCAATATTAACACACCAGAGGATTTAAAGCAGGCCGAGGAGATGGTCAAGTAGGCCGGGTGTTGGGTATTGGTGGGTAGTGCAAAGATTTAGTCAATTCGTTAACTTAAGGAGTTATCATGTCAAAATTTACCCACATTGATGACGATGGCCGGGTTCGGATGGTGGATGTGACCGCAAAAAAGCCAACGGTTCGGACAGCGGTTGCCGGCGGAATGATCTACATGAGTCCGCAAACATTCGATCTGATCCAAAATCAGAAAGTGAAAAAAGGCAATGTCCTCGAGACCGCCCGTATTGCCGGTATTATGGCCGCAAAAAAAACATCGACCCTCATCCCCATGTGTCATCCGTTGAATATCACCCACATCCAGGTTGACTTTTCCCCGGATGTATCTGAAAGCGGCATGGGGATTAAAGCAACGGTTCGCGCCATTGATCAAACCGGCGTTGAAATGGAAGCCATCACCGCGGTGGCGGTGGCCGCATTGACGATCTACGACATGTGTAAATCCTATGACAAAGAAATGGAGATCTCAAAGATACAGTTGTTGGAAAAAAGCGGCGGCAAGAGCGGTACCTACGTTCGAAAACAATGAAAAAACCTGAACATTATTCCAATAACCGCATAAAGTTAAGACCGTATCATTTGAGTCCAGCGGAAAATGAAAAAAATTAAAAATTCTCTTTATCCCAATTGGGTCGCTCTTTTAGCAGCAATGTTGGCCGTTTTAATCGCCGGATGTCCGGTGCCCATCAAAAAACCTCCGGAAGAATTGGCCCTGGTTCGCAAATCCGCCTTTTCCTATCCGAATTTCAGCGACGATCTGGCGTTCGACGGATTGGAGCACAGTATTTTAAAAAGCATCGCCTACCTGCAAAAGGTGCCGGCCGACCGCGGCTATCAATTTGGCCAAGACCGCATTGATGCCGCTCATTTGATGAAATCGCTGCAGAATTTTCTGGATTTTATCCGGACGCAGCCCTCCGGCCGTGAATTAAAGCAATTTATCCGCTCCAATTACCATGTTTATCAATCCATCGGTAGAGATCAAAAGGGCGAAGTGCTTTTTACCGGCTATTACGAACCGCATTTAAGCGGCCGTTTGTTCCCGGACGAAGAATTCCAGTTTCCAATTTACACCCTTCCAAAAGACATCATCAAAGTTGATCTTTCGGCCTTTGCAGAAAAATACAAGGGAGAAACGATCGTGGGTCGCTTTACAGGGGAAACGATCGTTCCCTATCATGATCGCCGGGAAATCGAAGAAGAAGCCGTCCTTGCGGGTAAAGCGGAGCCGCTGGTTTGGCTAAAAGATCCGGTGGACGCGTTTTTCCTGCAGATACAGGGCTCTGGTAAAGTATTTTTGGACACCGGAGAGGTGATCAATGTGCACTACCATGGGACCAACGGACGACCATATCGCAGCATCGGTGCGCTTTTAATTGAAGAACAAAAAATCTCCAAAGAAGAAATGTCGATGCAAAAAATACGCGCCTATTTGCATGACCACCCGGAAGAAATGGCATCTGTTTTAAATCACAATCCCAGCTATGTCTTTTTCAAGCTGGAGCCTGAAGGCCCGCTGGGTTATATCAATGTTTTGTTAACCCCAGGCCGTTCCATTGCGCTGGACAGACGGATCTTTCCGCCGGCTGCTCTGGCGTTCATACAGACCAAAAAACCGGTCGTTGACAGCGCCGGTCAGATTGACAGCTGGACGGATTTTGGCCGATTTGTCTTGAATCAAGACACCGGTGGCGCTATTCGGGGGCCGGGTCGTGCGGATCTGTTCTGGGGCAACGGTCCCTATGCTGAAATTGCCGCCGGGCATTTAGCCCATACGGGCAAATTGTACTTTCTGTTATTAAAACCCGGAAAACCAAAATAGGCTATGCAATAATTAAAAATTTCCGATTACAAGTAAGATAGTGAACTCAGCTAAGCGATACAGGTACCGGTTATCCTTGACACTTGAACCTGAAACCAGTACTAGACAGCTTTTTAAAAGATTTAAATCAATAACCCATCTATAGAGGTTTAATATGTTCGGCATCGGCATGCCCGAATTGCTTTTGATCCTGGCGATTGCATTGATTGTCATCGGTCCGAAAAAATTGCCGGATCTAGCCAAGTCGCTGGGACGTACCTTCCGGGAATTTAAAAAAGCAACCAATGAGTTTAAGGAAACCCTTCAAATCGATGAGGATTTTAGCGATGTCAAAAAAGCCTTTGATGATCTGGGTGATGACATCAAAGATTCCGTGAGTCCTAAAGCACCGGCGGAGTTCAAGCGTCCAGATGAAGCTGAAACTGCCGAGAAAAAAGATGACAGGGCTGATGCGGGCGAAACCGACGGCGAAGGTGAAGACAAGATAGAAAATGTGAAACAGACTTTTGATGGATCTAAAGATCCTGAAAAAGCATCTTCCAGGAATGGTGAAGAAACTAAAGCCGATATCGGTATAAAGCAAAAGGGAACCCGCAAAGATGATTGATGAGGAAGAAAAAATTCCGTTTACGTCTCATCTCGAAGAGCTCCGGAGTCGGCTGATCAAATGCTTTATTGCGGTTGGCGTCGGTTTTGCAGCCTCTTACGGTTTTAAAGAGATTCTTTTCAATATCCTGGTGAAGCCTTTAATGCAGGTGATGGAACAGGGTGATCATTTAATCTTCACCGGCCTTCCCGAAGCATTTTTTACCTATTTAAAGGTTGCGCTCCTGTCTGGCTTGATGATCGGCAGCCCGGTGATCCTGTATCAATTCTGGATGTTTGTCGCACCCGGCCTGTATAAAAATGAGCGCCGTCTGCTGGCTCCGATTGTGATACTCTCCGCCTTTTTTTTCATTGCCGGAGCGCTTTTCGGCTATTTTATCGTGTTTCCCTGGGGATTTAAATTCTTTTTAGGATTCGCCACCGAATCCATCCGACCCCTGCCCTCCATGAAAGAGTACCTGGGCTTTTCGGCCAAACTGTTATTGGCTTTTGGACTTGTATTTGAACTTCCGATGGTTTTGACGTTTTTGGCACGCTTGGGCATTGTGTCGGTGGATTTTCTAAAGCGCAACCGCAAATATGCCCTGCTTCTGTTTTTTGCGGGCGCCGCGATGCTCACTCCGCCGGATGTGGTCACCCAGGTCATGATGGCGCTTCCGCTGATGGTAATGTATGAGCTCAGTATCATCGGCGCCCGGATTTTCGGCAAAAAAAAGCCCGAGCCTGAGGAAGATCAAGCCGAGCAGCGTGCATCTTAGCTCACGTACCGCCGATCTGTGGGCCTCAGCGGAAAGCCGAATTTAAAACAACGTTTTATTAAAAATTTGTCGTCTTTTTGGGTTTTCGACACGTCTTTTTTTGATAAAATTGTAACCGATTGATTTGAATCGGGTTGTATCGTGAAACATTCCAAATTGTATCGTGAAACATTCCAAAATTTAAAGACTAATTTTACCTGGAAAAATGTGCCTACAGTCCATTTGGCTTTTTTACTTAATATTTTCATTATCTTATTCAGCTTTTCATGCGGCTATTTTGGATTGACATAACCCATAGCGCCTGATAAGAACTGAGGCAATTTCGGATGGAATGGAAAAAGGAAAATCTATAAGCAAAGGAGGGGAAATAAAAAGCTATGGATAAAAAGTTGCTGGCATTGGCGATTGTGCTATCGGCCGCCTTGTTTGTTGCGGCCGGAATATATGCGAAAGAGGTACCGCCCGTGATCGAATTAAAAGATCCGGCCTATAAGGAACATAAAAAAGGCGTTGTGCATTTCGAACATGGAAAACACCAAAAGGACTATGCTGAAAAATATCCGGAATTTTACAAAAACGGTTGTGGCGAATGTCACCACGACAAGGACAACAAGCCGCTATCCAGCCTGAAGGAAGGCGACGACGTCCAGAGGTGTATCGAGT
>JASFTL010000032.1:0-14598 GCA_050053555.1 Desulfobacterales bacterium | reverse complement strand
CGCCATCGGGAGCCAGGTTGCCGGTTAGAATTGCCAGCCCTCCTGTTGGATGAACCGGCTTTTCAATTGAACGAATAACTCCGTAATCCTTCACGCCGGCTTTAATTTCAGTCAGCATATCTGACATTGATTTTCCATAGACGGTCTGCGGGGTGCCCATGATGATCTCGGCTTTTTGCAGCTCTGCCAAAATGGCAGGAATTCCGCCGGCATAAAAAAGATCGACCACATGATGGGGGCCGGCCGGTGCAATAGAGGTCAGGTGAGGAACTTTGGCTGTAAACGGGTCAAAATCTTTGAGTGATAAATTCAATTCCGCATAATATGCCAGAGCCGGAATGTGCAAGGCTGTGTTGGTCGATCCTCCCAGTGCCATATCGACGGCCATGGCATTGTGAAATGCATCTTTGGTCATGATATCCCGTGGCTTGAGGTCCTTTTTTACTAAATTCACCGCCTTATAGCCGGTTTCTTTGGCCAGCCATATTCTCTCAGAAAAAACGGCAGGGGCACTGCCGTTATACGGTAGGGACATGCCCAGCGCCTCAGACAGATTGCTCATGGTGTTGGCCGTAAACATTCCCGAACAGGAGCCGGCGCCGGGACAGGCTGCGCATTCATATGTATGCAGCTCCTTTTCTGAAATTTTACCGCCTTGGAAGCGACCCACCGCCTCAAAAACCTTATCCAAGCCGGTGTCTTTGCCGTGCACCTTTCCCGGCAGCATGGGGCCTCCGGAGAGAAAAATAGAGGGGATGTTCAACCGGGCAGCGGCAATCAGCATGCCCGGAATAATCTTGTCACAGGAAGCCAGAAGAACTAAGCCGTCAAAAGGATGGGCCACCGCCATGGTCTCAATTGTGTCGGCGATCAGCTCTCTGCTGGGAAGCGAATATTTCATGCCTTCATGGTTCATGGCGATGCCGTCGCAAATTCCAATCGTATTAAAAACCAGTGGTGTGCCGCCGCCGGCATAAATGCCTGCCTTGACAGCATCCACGAGTTTGTCCAGATGCATGTGCCCCGGTATTATTTCGTTAAACGAATTGGCGATACCGATAATCGGCCGTTCCAATTCCCAATCCGTGAAGCCATCCGCCCTTAATAGCGATCGATGGGGAGCCCTTTCAGGCCCTTTGGTCATTAAATCACTTCGCTTGCACATAGTTTTTGTTCCTTATAATTTTGTTACTTTTCAATCGGTTTTAACAACTTCTCCACATACACCGGAACCGGTATCAGCTTTTGTGAGAGCATGATTTCTTCTGTTTGCTTCCAGGCGGCGGTATCAATTTTTCCGAATTCAAAATCCGGTGTCGGCATCATCAGGATGCGGGTGGCTGGCAGTTGTTGGCGTACAATCTCTTCAGGCGTTTCTTTATTGTATTTTAAAACGGTCTCAATTGCTTTTTCTTCATTGTCAGGATCAAGGGCTTCCCGCCAGCCTTGAAGCAGAGCCTGGGTGAACTTTTTAACGGTTTCAGGGCGTTCTTCAAGTATTTTGCGTGTCGTCACCACCGAGTTGGCGACGAATCGGATGCCCATTTTACTGGGATCCATCAGGTCAAAGCGTTCTCCGGCTTTTTTCAGTTTGGCACCGATAATGGGCGCCTGGGCATTGCGATATAGGGGCCAGAGGTCGACTTTGCCTTGGTAAAAAGGCGTATAATCATAGCGCACACTGAAAAGATTTACCTCGGATTCTTTGATGTTATATTTAGCCAGCAAGGCACGCATGATCGTTTCATCATTGCCGCCGTAAGTTATGCCGATGGTCTTGCCCTTTAAGTCCTGCGGGGTTTTGAGCGGCGTTTTATCCGGCCGATAAATCCAATGCAGGGGATTCGTCTGGAAAAGCTGGGCGATGACCACGATCGGCGCTCCTTTTGAAACCGCTCGGATGACCTGATCGGCAGATGCCACTCCAAACTGAGCATGGTCCAACTCCAGTTCTTTAATGGCATCTTTTTCAGGGCCGCCCGGTTTAACGGTGACCTTAAGACCATTTTTGGCAAATAATCCGCTGTCATTGGTGTATAGATCGCCCACAACGCTGATATTAAAAAGCCACTTGAGGCGATAACTAACTTCTTCCAGCGGTTTGTCAGCCTCCCGGGCACAGCCTGCTGCCATTAGGATAAGGACAACGCCGGCTGTCAGCAAACCTATTTTTTGAAGAAGTTGTCGCTTCATTCGGTACCTCCTTTAAGTAGGTTAGACGAAAGTCTAATCAGACAAAACGCTTTTTTTTAATCGCGCACATTGAATCCGTTCGAAGTGAGCTAAAATGATCTAAAGTTTTGGAAGCGCCTCCGGCGCGGTCGAATTTTAAAATAGATAGAATGCCATAACCCCGGCCCTGACCTTGAATACAGATTTAATGGATCACTCAAAGTCCTGCGCCTTCGACTGAAGTAATCACATAATCATATTTTTTAGCGCGAGGGCGGGCTTTAGGCACTCGCAACTTTAGTCAATTCAGTCACTTTGAAAACAGGCGGCTCCTTTGGCCGCGTTGTTTTAAATCGTATGCGTTAGGGGCTGCCTAATCTTCGTTTTATAAAATATCCGATCCATTCCAAAAATACCAGATAGAGCGAGGTGCATACACCGATTAAAAAGAGCGCCACCAAAATTTTAGATAAATCACTCTGATACAGGGCGATGCGGATACTGTAACCGATCCCGGCGTTGGCCGCTATGAACTCGGCCACAATCGTGCCGACCATGGCCAGGGTGGCGCTTCCCACGATGACGGTAACGAGTTTATGTATGTTCTCAAAAGCACGGATTTTTACCTGTAGCCGCCAGTTCATTCTCAGTGTGGATTCATAAAAATGCTCGATTTCCGCAACCGGCTCGGATAATATGCCGATGAAAGATAGCAACAAGGGGAAATAACAGATCATTGCCGCGATTAAAAGGCGGGAAGAAAGCCCGTCGCCCAATAAAATAAAAATTATCGGTGCCACGGCCACGATGGGATACGCTTGAATATTGTAGGCTGCCACTCGAATAAACGAGCCAATCCAGATGGTTAGTCGACCGATAATTCCGACCACTGTCGCCATGCATATGGATACGATGTGGCCGAGAATTGCGACTGCCAGCGTGTTAAGCACTGCCATAAAGTATAACCCGAAATAGCGGCGGCAGGTATTCCAAATTTCATTAAGGCCGGGAATCACGTAATCCGATAGGTTCAGGCTGTATTTTACTAGCATCAAACCGATCAGGCCGATAAAGTAGATAAGGAAAAATTGATAGATGCGCCTATGAAACATTTACAATTTCCAGCATGCTCTGCTCGAGCTCCTTTTTTTTCAGAGCTTGGCCGTTTCTAAAGTCCTGTCCGGGAAGAGACACCGCCTGGGGATGTTTATGGTGGCTGCGCAGAACCAGAATCTGTTTGCAAAATTTCGAAACTTCGACCACATTATGGGAGATATATAGAAAGCAGCGCTCGGGAAACATTGCCTTGATTTTTAAAATAATTTTTTCTTTGGTTATTTCATCCACGTTGGCCAGGCTTTCATCCATAATCAGCAAATCAAAATCCTGCAGAAGATAGCGGGACAAATTCGTTCGGTTTTGCTGGCCCAGCGAAAGGTTGGCAAAGCGGGAATGCAAACAGGGCTGAAGCCCAAATGATTCCACCAGCTCTGCGATTCTTTTTCTATTGGATTGCGGTGTAACTGCTTCAAGATGCTCCTGAACACTCTGCCATCCCGGGACTCTTTCTAGATTGTAGGTATACAGAACATGATCCATACGCTGAGAAGAAATTTCTCCGGCAAACCCCCTAATTTCTCCGATAATTATTTTGGCCAGGGTGGTTTTGCCCACTCCTGATGGTCCGAATAGCGCGTGAAAACCCGGTTGTGTTACCTGAAAGTTCAGATCCCGGAATAGATCGCTGACTGATCCCGGGTACTTATAATTTAATTCCTTTAATTCGAGCCGCATTTGCCTTCACCCGTCATCCATTTGAGCGGATTGAATCCTGTGGTGGGAGTTGGATACAATACATTGATTCCGGCAAGTTTTTTCTTCATGCCATACCTGTTTTCAGGACGTTGCCCTTTGTTATTCTTTTTGTCTTAAATAAAAATACAGACCGATTCCACCCGCAATCATCAACGCACAAAGGATCTGTCCCATGGAAAAGGATAGAAAGACAAAGCCGATATGGGCGTCGGGTTGGCGAAAGAATTCGATGAAAAACCGCACGGTCCCGTAGCCGATCACGTAAAATGCCAGCATGGCCCCACTGGGCTTTTTAATTTTTCGGATGCTCCAAAGGATGACAAAAAGAAAAACCCCCTCAAAGAAGGCCTCGTAGAGTTGGGACGGATGCCGAAGTGCCTGGTCTGGTGCCAGGGGAAAATACATGCCGATCGGCGAGGACGTTGTCCGCCCGAATAATTCCCCATTCATAAAATTTCCGAGCCGGCCAAAAGTATATCCAAGGGGCACCACTGTAAAATATAAATCCATCACATCCCAGAACTTAAGTTTGGCTTTGCGGACATACCAGGTGACAGCAAGCAATGCCCCGATTAAACCGCCGTGATAGGACATGCCGGAGATGCCGGTAAAGGTGAAACCGTTTGAAAACGAAAACGGAAGTATGATTTCCAGCGGATGGCGCATATAGTAGGACAAGTTATAAAATAAAACATAGCCGAGCCGTGCACCGATAATTAGCCCGATAATGGCATAGGTCGTAATATCGTTAACCTGATCCTTTGTGAATTCGAAGTGTTTTTCATGTTTGACGCGGTAAAGGACCAGAAAGTAGGTCAGGGCAAAGGCCACAATATACGACAACCCATAGTATTGCAGCCTGAACCAGCCGATTTCGAATATGACAGGGCTTAAATGTTGCGGCAGATGCTGCCACCAATCCCAGAATTCATTCATTAAAGATTGCTTTGCGCTCCTTTCAATAACTTTAGCCCATAATATGGTATTCTTTATTTGATGTCAAAGTGAGGTAGAGCCTCTATAGTTGCATCGCACAAGTTATTAAAAAGTTAAATCATATCATTCAAGGAATTAAAAGGGTCCCGGCAACAAAAAATAGCGAGAGGCCAGCAGCCGGTAGCCAGTGACGGCCAAACTGCGGACACCTAAACATGTGTAACCTGAAACCATCGACATTGTGGAACATGACACTAGATGAGTGGCCGCTAATTTTTAGTTGATATATTTTATCAGTATGAAATACTAAATCATAGGTCATGCTGGAGGGCGAAATGTTTGATTCGCAAAATCGGAAAATGAATTTCGGTCTGTTGGTCATGCGCTTGGGCCTAACAGCCGTACTTTTTTTGCATGCCTTACCCAAATTATTTGCCGGGGCGCCGTCCTGGAAAAGCGTTGGCACCACCTTAAGCTTTATTAATATTGGTTTGCCGCCCATGATATTTGGTTTCGCGATGTTGTTTTTGGAAGCCTTGGGCGCAGTTAGCTTTGTATTTGGCTATTTTTTCAGAGCGGCGTGTACAATATTATTTGTTCTTTTCGGATTATACTTCTTTAATTATTTTAAAATCGGCTATAATACGCTTATGCTGTGGTCTTTAGGCCTGGCCGCCGTTTTTTTTGGTCTTATTTATGTCGGGCCGGGGCGTTATTCGATAGCAGTTAAGCTTGAAAAAAAATAGCCCTTTGAAATCTCTGGAAGCGTCCTAACAGGTGCTCACACCCTTTATAATTCCCACCGTGAAAATTCGCTTCAATTTGCATGGCGGGATATATTCAAATGCCATTCCATAACCATATTACAGCCATTTTTGATGCATCTGTTGAGCGAACCGGCAAAGACAGGCTGCGCATAAGCTGGAAAACTCACATTAAAGGCCTCCGGCTCCTAATTTATCATGGAGATTCACCCGAAACGATAGAACGCAACCAACCCTTTTGCCAAATTGAAGGTAAAACCGCTGTTGAATTTTCGGGACTGAATCCGGAGATTCCCCACTACTTTGAAATCACCACCGAAAAATCTGCAGGCATTATTGTCAGTGAGCGCCGCCTTCCTTTGGAGGGAACGGTTAACTTCAGAGATCTTGGTGGTTATGAGACAATCGATGGGCGACACGTAAAGTGGGGAAAGGTTTTTCGTTCCGATCATCTGTCCAGGCTGACCGATCGTGACATTGCTTTTCTAAAAGGGATGAAGATACAATGTGTATGTGATTTTCGAACATCGACTGAAGCACAAAAAAGACCGGATCGGTTTCCGGGCGATGGAGCCGGTGAACATCTTCACCTGCCGATCGACAATCTGAAATTCGACCCCACGGCATTATTTGAAAAGTTAAAAAAAGGAGATACGAGTTGGTTGACCAGAGAATTTTTAATTGATGGCTACATTTTAATTATCGACAATTTTGCCGCCATGTGGGGCGAGGTGTTCAGACGGCTTTCAGACCCGGACCAAATACCGCTGGTTTTTCACTGTACAGGCGGGAAGGACAGGGCGGGTACCTGTGCGGCCCTCATTCTTCTTGTTTTAGGGGTTCCGGAAGATACGGTTATTTTTGATCATGGGCTTTCAAATATCTTTATTGTCGACGTATTAGACAGGATTTACGCTCAATTTGACTCCTACGGCATTGAGCGGGAAAAGATTGCACCTTATTTTACGGCACCGCCGTATTGTATCGAAGCCCTGCTGGCACACTTACGCGATAAATATGGTTCTGCAATCGCCTATCTCCAATCCAAAGCGGGGGTAACAGAGGAGATGTTCGCGCAAGTAAGAAGGCATTTGCTTGAATAAATTATCTTAAGCTACGATCTTCAGACCACCGCCTTCAGGCTGCTGGAGAATTACTGCTGGCACTGGGCTCGACGATTTGGCATGTTTCCGCATACCAGCAACCAGAAGCCAGTCGCCAGTAACCAGAAGTGAGTATCTGTTTGAATCTTAAATTGACATTACTATAAATTTACTTTAATATCATTTTTGCTATGTAATACAAATAATTGTCACATCTCAGCGGCGTTCCCATATGGCGGTCTAATACAATTTCCAAAGGACCTCGACAATGGAGCCTTCCGAAAAACGTTCAAACAAGCCTAACATTTCCGTTGTTACAGCCCGCTTGTTTGAGATCATTTTAGATATGCCCTTCAAAGACCGCCGGATCCTTTTAAAAGAGCTTGAAGAGCGACATTCGCAGGGAAGAAGGAAATTTGCTCGTAAACCCTATTTTATGCCGGTGGACTTTGCGACACCGGAACGTGCCTTTAGCGGTTATATTCAAAACATCAGTTCAGGCGGCATTCTCATTGAAACCAGAGACCCCCTTTCCATCGGCCAGCAGCTTACGCTGTCATTCATTCGGCCGAAATCCAGGGATTATGTCAAAGTTGGTGGTGAAGTGGTTCGAACACTCCCCGAAGGTTGCGGGATTAAGTTCAACACGCACATAGAAGATATCTCAAAATAATTTGAGCGTTTCAAATGAAAAAGAAAATATTGGTCGTTGATGATGAGGATTTTCAAAGAGACCTCTTAAATAAGCTACTGACGAAGGCGGGCTATACCGTGTCAGAAGCAGAATCTCCCGAAGTTGCTCTTGCGCTTATGAAAGATGAAGAGTTCCCTGTAATTATTACCGATTTGATTATGCTCGATATGGACGGAGTCGAATTTTGCCAACGAATAAGGGAGCAAAATTCCCAATCCGTCATCATCGCATTAACCGGATATGCTGATCTGTACGATCTGGAAAAGCTAAAGCAGGTGGGTTTTGATAACTATCTTACAAAGCCGATCAAACTTGACAAAATTCAACCGGTTGTTGAAGCGGGCTTTGAAAAAATCAAAGAACGAAAAAAATCTCGCCGTTAGCCTCAATTCAAAAAAGGTCCACTCGTTACTCTATTTCTACCTTTATTTTTCGCTTGATATAAATACTGATCCGCCATCTCGATCAAATCATCCGGCTCAAATTTCTTCGTAGGCCTGTTCTTATCAAATCCGGTTACACCAAAGCTGGCGGTGATCGATATTTTTTTTCCTTCCCATTTGAATACTTTTTTCGAAATTTGCTTGCGAAGCCTTTCTGCCAGACGGCTGGCGTTTTTGAAACTGGTTTCAGGAAGAACGAGTAAAAATTCTTCCCCTCCGTACCTGGCCAGCCAGTCCATGTCGGACCGGATCAGCGACATAATGCATTGCACAAATTCTTTGAGCACCATGTCTCCACATAGATGCCCGTATGAATCATTTACGTTCTTAAAATGGTCGAGGTCGCATAAGGCTAAGGAAAGCGGGTGATGATATCGCAGTGCTCTTTTTATCTCATGAGGCAAATGCTCGTTTAAGTAGCCACGATTGTAGCAGCCGGTCAGAGAATCTTTTCGGGATAAAAGCCTGATTTCTCCGTTGGCCTTTTCCAGAGATTCGTGCTTTTTCATTAAGCGATCATACAGCAATGTGTTTTCGAGCACCAGCGAATACTGTTTGGCCAGCATCGTTAACAGTTTTATAATTTCATGGGTAATGAAGCTTTCTTTGATGGGGGTCTTAACCATAACGACCCCCAGTGTTCTTTTAATTGTGGATAGGGGCAACATGACGATTGAGGTTTCGTTTTTAAACGCCAGCGCGGGAATCAAGGCAGGCTGTCTTCTGTTGATTATCCAGGAAAAGATGCCGCATTCAATCTGATATTCGACCTCCTTTTTGCAGATGGTTTTTCTATCTTCGGGAAAGACATATTCCAAAGCGAATTCATGCGACGCGTCATCGACCAGAAAAAGCGCACAAACTTCGATCTCGATTAAACTGCGCACATCGCCCAGAAAAACCTCCCATATCTGCCCGATGGTTGAAGGGAAATCGATTCGGTCTTGAAACTGACCCAGATGCTCTATCTTATCAATAAGTTCCAATAGAGCGGTTCTTTGTTCAGTCATTGCGATGCTCTCCTAACCATTCAATATCATACCAGAAATAATTTTTATAGCAAGTCTTTCAACATTTGCCGAAAGCTGATTCCCACAGCATCCCAATATGATTTAACACTGGATTTTTTTTGCTGTTCATTGTAGCTATCGAATGAAGTGATAAAGATCGGTTTTTCGGTGTACCCCTCAGCCCGTTGGGCGTTTGTTTGAGATGTAAGTGACGGGTGGTAAAGGATTCTCCCATTCTCTAAGCAGATTGAGTGGTTATCGTGAGTGGCCCAAAAAAGGTTACCCTATTCATCCAATGTCTAGTCGACACCATTTATCCTGAGGTAGCTGAAGCGATGGTGAAGGTTTTTCGTCAACTGGGAATTGCGCTAACCTGTCCCACCGCTCAAACATGCTGCGGACAACCGGCTTTTAATTCTGGTTATCGACGACAAGCCCGTATCGCTGCCAAACATTTTATCGAGGTATTCGAAGATTCTGAACGAATAGTCTGCCCATCAGGCTCCTGTGTGAACATGGTACGTTATCATTATGCGGAGCTGTTTCAAAACAATCCTTTATGGTTGCGGCGGGCACAGGATCTGGCAGGCCGCACTTATGAATTCAGCGAATACCTGGTGGACGTACTCGGGATTGAAGATTTGGGCATTCGATTTGACGGCAGGGTGACATACCATGACTCATGCCACCTGATGCGCGGTATTGGCGTAAAAGATCAGCCGCGCAAGCTTCTTCACCATGTGTCAGGTATTGATTTTGTGGAAATGCACAATTCAGACTACTGTTGCGGATTTGGCGGTGCGTTTTCCGTGAAATTTCCCGAAATTTCAGATGCCATCGTAACGGATAAGGTTAAAAACATCATCGATACCGGAGCCGATGCAGTGGTGGGCTGTGATATGGGCTGCTTGATGAACATTCAGGGTAAGCTCAGCCGCATGGGCTCCGATATAAAAGTGATGCATCTAGCGCAAATATTGGCCGGTTTTCATCCATAAATGGCCCTTTTTCCGATAGGTCCGCCTCCGGCGGATTCCCGTGGGCTTATAGCGCAGACATTCGCAGACTGTTTTTTCCTCCCGACGACCGGTCGAGAGGAAATACCGCATGCCCGTCGGACAATTTGATAAGTAGTGTTTTACAATTTTTCGCATAATTTTAATGGTTAAATGATGGTGGGTCTTTAGTACAATAGAACAATAGAATAGACCACATAAACCATATAATTTGGAATCGCGAAGCGATTGTATTTTTTGTTCGGTCAATGTCGGCCGAACAAAATGTCCGCGTAAGCCTGCGTGCGTCTGCGGTTAATAAGTGAGTAAGAAATGGCAAAGATAACGACTGAAAATTACGTAGTTGAGGCGAAAAAGGCCATTAAAAATCAGGTTCTGCAAGACGCTCTGGCCGATCTGCAGCATCGCTTCGGTCGTGGTACGGCTGAATGTTATCGCCGGCTGCCTGAGGGACCAGATCTGCGCTTAAAGGCCCATGAAATCCGGATGAAAACCATCGAGAATCTGGATGTTGTTTTGCAAACCCTGGCCGCCAACGTTCGAAAAAACGGCGGGCAGGTGTTTTTTGCCAAAGATGGCCAGACAGCGGTCAATTATTGCCTGGAAGTCTCACACCAACATAATGTCAGGCGGGTGGTTAAAGGCAAGTCTATGGTGAGCGAAGAAATCGGCCTAAACGATGCACTCATCGATGCCGGCATCGATGTATCCGAGACGGATCTGGGCGAATACATTATTCAGCTGGCCGGTGAGACCCCTTCTCACATCATTGCACCGGCGATTCACAAAACACGTAATGACATCGGCAGCCTGTTTGCCGACAAACTCGATATTCCTTATGATGATGATCCGCCCAGATTGACCTGGATTGCCAGGAAAGCCCTGCGGAAAAAATTTCTGGCTGCTGATATGGGCACTTCGGGCTGCAATATCGCCTGCGCTGAAACGGGTCATATTACGACCCTTTCAAACGAAGGCAATATCCGTATGTCGACAACATTGCCGAGGGTGCATATCGCCATCATGGGAATGGAGCGCGTCGCCGCCCGGCTGGAAGATCACGATATGCTGCTACGACTCCTTTGCCGGGGTGCGGCCGCGCAGAATATGGCCACCTATGTCAGTTATATCGGCGGGCCGCGATCGGCAGGGCAGGCTGACGGTCCACGGGAGTTTCATTTAGTGGTTTTGGATAATGGGCGCAGCAAGATTCTGGCGGATAAAACATTCCGTGAGATGCTGTGCTGTATCCGGTGCGCAGCCTGTCTGAATGTATGTCCGGTTTACGCTAAGATCGGCGGACATTCTTACGGATATACCTACTGTGGACCGGTGGGAGCGGTCGTAACGCCGTTGCTGGTGGGGATCAATCGGGCCAAGGACTTATGTCTGGGAGAAACCCTTTGCGGCGCCTGTCAGGATATATGCCCGGTGAATATCGATATTCCGCGGATGCTGCTGGCTTTACGAATCAAACTGGCTGAAGGGGACTCCGCCTGGGCAGTGACACCGGCAGACCGCAAAGAAAAGTTCCTATTTCAGATTTGGTCATGGATGATTCGCAATCGTGGATTGTATGATGTCGCCCTTAAACTAGCAGCAGCGGGCCAGAAGCTTTTTACTCAAAAAGGCGGCATGATCCGCTATCTGCCGCCGCCGATGCGCGCCTGGACAAAGGGACGCGATTTAAGACCGTTAGCGGCGGAATCTTTTATTAGGCGGTGGAAAAAAGATATAAATGAGCATGTCGAACCAGGAACAATTTCTGAATAACGTAAAAATGGCATTGGAAAAATCAGCTGCAGAATCGCAGCGTGATGTGGATTTGTTTAACAGCCAGATGTCTGATGCCACCCGGGGAATACTTGAGCGCATTAAAAATCGCACGTCCGAGGAGAAAAAAAAGCTTCTGGCAACTCTCGTGAAAGCCGCCGGCCCCATCAATTTAGAGGTTAACCTCTGTGACGACATTCGCTCGGTGGCCGCGGCGATTGCTGAACTGGTTAGCGATACAGATCCTGAATGGGGTGACCCCAAAAGCGTGGCGGCCTGGCAGCATCCGGTGATCGAGAGCCTGAACCTGCCGGATGCGCTTTCTGAACAGGGGGTGCCGGTGGTTTTTACGGATTTGAAAGAGACCGATGAAGGCAGCCTGCGCCAGCGCATCATCGCCTCCTATATCGGAATCACTTCAGCTGATTTCTGTATGGCAGACACCGCTACCCTGGTAATGCGAACGCGCCCGGGTCTGGGGCGTACGGTTTCACTTTTACCCTCGATACACGTTGCCGTGATCAAAATTGATCAGATTATTGCCGACTTGAAAGAACTGTATGCCCTGTTAAAATGGGATCCGCAAGAGCGTAAACAAGGACTAACCAATTGCATGACATTCATATCGGGTCCCAGTAAAACCGCCGATATCGAGGCCACCATGGTTCACGGAGCGCATGGTCCGCGGGAAGTCCATATTTTTGTAATAACAGCACAAGATTGAAAATTTCTTTAAAAAAATTCTTTCCATTGATCTAAATCAAAGATTTTCGCTGAGGGGTAATATAAAGAAGGCATTTCAACATACATCTAGTGTGCAGGGGTTGAGCCCGTTGCCCGATATTTCGCCAACGGGTACAATCCTGTTTTACGAGGACCTGCTACTGGCTCAATCCCGTTTGACGAGGACCTTCGGCCGGCTCAACTGGCCGACTAAAAAGGTGAAGACCAAGACAGGTTCTGGTGTAAATCAACAGTTGGGGTGTAATCTCACGATCGAACTGTAAAATCGCTTTGACGGGCTTTCTGAAACCCAAATGGATAGTTATGGCCCGGATCGTCATACAAAATTCAAGAAATCCATTTCCAACCACCAGCGGTTTTAAGATCAATGTCTGATATTGAATCTGGCGTTCACGTGATTTTTCAAGCCCCGTTTAACTTCTTACAGAGGAGGTATAAATGTCACTTAAAACATTAAAATGGGCAGCAATCCTTTGTTTTATCATTGCCATGGCCGTTCTGTTGGGTGGCGGTGTTGTCATGAAAAAGGACCTCCCGCCTTATCCCGGAAAAGTCGTAGACACCAACGGTAACGTTCTTTTCAAAGGGTCGGATATCATTGACGGCCAGGGCGTCTATCAGCGCTACGGTTTGATGGATCATGGGGCGGTCTGGGGCCACGGATCTCAGCGGGGTTCAGAGTTTTCCGCAACATCTTTACACATTATGGCTGAAGCAGTCGGTGATTACCTGGCCATGGCGGAGCACGGCAAAACATATGCCCAGCTCGATGATCTGCAAAAAGAAATCATCGATGTCAAAACCAAAGCGGAGATTAAAACCAACCGTTATGACGCCGACAACGACACGCTGAAGTTAACCGACGCCCAGGTCAAGGGCCTGGAGCGTGTGGTCAAGCATTGGGAAAAAACCTTTAAAGACGGTGAAACCCGCTATGGTTTTCTGCCTGATACCATCGGTGATGAACAACAACGTCTTCAGGTGGCGCGCTTTTTCTTCTGGACAGCATGGGTGGCCTCAACGCTGCGCCCGGGGGAAGATTACTCTTACACAAACAATTGGCCGCCGGACAAAAAGGCGGGCAATGTTCCCAGTACGCAAGCCTACTTTTATTCCATTGCCGGTGTCCTGGCTCTGCTGCTGGTTCTGGGCATATTTGTCTACCTGATACATCGTTATGGTTTATGGTATGGAGAAGCCAAAGGAGTTGCCCTGTCCGAAAAACTGATCGATATGCCATTGACCCATAGTCAGTTTCAAGCTGCCAAATTTTTCGTTGTGGTCACATTGTTGTTTTTACTGCAAACCAGCTTCGGCGGGCTACTGGCGCATTACACCATTCATCCGGCCAGTTTTTTCATACCCTTTGTGGCCAAACTGATCCCCTACAGCTGGGCCAAAACCTGGCATTTGCAGCTGATGGTGTTCTGGATTGCTACCACCTGGCTTGCATCCGCCATTTACCTGGCGCCAATCATCGGCGGCAAAGAACCCGCTAGGCAGAGCATTCTTGTCAAGCTTCTTTTTGGTGCCGTGTTGTTGGTCGCTGCGGGAAGCCTGACGGGAGAGGTTCTGGGTATCAAAGGGAAGTTAGGGGATTTGTGGTTCTGGCTGGGCCATCAGGGCTGGGAATTTCTTGAACTGGGCCGTATTTGGCAAATTCTGCTTTTTGGCGGCCTGATTTTCTGGCTTTTGATCGTGTATCGGGCCGTTGGCGGTCATCTGAGCCGCCACAAGGATGAATTCAGCGCTTTAATATGGTTTTATGTGTTCAGCGCCGTCATGGTGGTCGCCTTTTTCGGTTTCGGGCTTTTTTACGGCAGAGGGTCTCACTTGACCATGGCGGACTACTGGCGCTGGTTCGTGGTTCACCTCTGGGTGGAGAGTATCTTTGAGTTCTTCGGTATTGCAGTCATCGCGTTGCTGATGGTGGCAATGGGACTGGCCACAGCAAGGGCCGCCTTAAGGGTGGCCTATTTTACCGCGGCCCTCACATTTTTAAGCGGGATTATCGGAACCGCCCATCATTATTTTTGGTACGGCGGTGCTTCTTTCTGGATTGGATGGGGGGCCATATTCTCTTCCATGGAACCTGTGCCGTTACTCACCTTAGTTGTTCGCGGTTTAA